>NZ_JAVSKK010000002.1:0-152500 GCF_032025605.1 Stenotrophomonas maltophilia group sp. msm4
GGGCCCCGGAGGGGTACTTGCAGCGCCCCCCCTCAACCGGACCCACCCCGCCATCCGACGGAATGCACGCTGTTGCTGTTGCTGTTGCTGTTGCTTTGGCCTCGGCAGGTGCAGGGCTGCAAGCCCTGCCGAACACCCCTTAACGCCTGGGCGCCAGCTGCTCGAGCATTTCCCAGGACTTCAGCCCGCGCGGCCCCAGGTGATGGGCCAGCACCCGCCGCATCGGCAGGCGCAGGCTAGCCAGATCGGCGGCATCCGGCTCTTCGTCAGCCGCCAGCGCCAACAGCGCCGACCCGGTGGCGGCTGCCCGGCGCTCCCCGCCGCGCTCGCTCAACAGGCGCTGCGCACCCTCCTGCGGGTCCAGTTCGTACCGCGCCGCCGGGTCGATCGGCTGGCCATCGCTGGCGCTGTCCAGCTCGAAACCCAGGCCCAGCGCAGACAGCAGCTCGCGTTCGAAACGGCGCAGGGTCCAGGCCAGGCCAGCGCCCACCGCCAGCCGCGCACGCGCCTCGCCGTAGGCGAGGTACAGCTCCGGCAGCGGGTCCTGGCGCGGGGCCAGGCGCAGGGTCAGTTCGCTCAGGTAGAAACCGGCCAGCATCGCCTGCCCGACCAGGCGAGGCGCCGCATCCAGCGCCTCGGCGCCACGCAGCTGGGCCAGTTCCCCCCGCTGCTGGGCACTGAAGCGGATCCACTGCAACGGCTGCAGGGCGGCGCGCAGCACCTGGCCCTTGGCAGTGGACACGCCACGCGCAAGCAGGCCGATACGGCCATGCTGCGCGCTCAACACTTCGACCAGCAGGCTGGTCTCGCGGTAGGCCCGTGCGTGCAGCACGAAGCCGGTGTCGTCCTCGATCATCATCGAAGCGACTACAACGCCTTACTCGTAACCGAAGGCCTTCAGCGCGGCCTCGTCGTCGGACCAGCCTTCACGCACGCGCACCCAGGTTTCCAGGAACACCTTGGCCCCGAACAGACGCTCCATCTGCAGGCGGGACTTGGCGCCGATCTCCTTCAGGCGGGCGCCGCCCTTGCCGATCACGATGGCCTTCTGGCCTTCACGCTCGACCCAGATCACCGCACCGATGCGCAGCAGGTTGCCGTCCTCGGTGAAGCGTTCGATCTCGACAGTGGTGGCGTAGGGCAGTTCCTCGCCGAGCTGGCGCATCAGCTGCTCGCGCACCAGTTCACCGGCCAGGAAACGCTGGCTGCGGTCGGTGATCTCATCCTCGCCGAACATCGGCGGGGCTTCCGGCAGCAGCTTCAGCACGTCGCGCACCAGCGCTTCCAGGCCGTTGCGCTTCTGCGCGGAGATCGGATGCACGGCGGCGAAGTCGCGACCCTCGGTCACCTGCTGCAGGAACGGCAGCAACGCGCCCTTTTCCTTCAGGCGATCGATCTTGTTGACCACCAGCACCACCGGGATGCCGGCGTCGCGCAGCACGTTGAACGCCAGGCTGTCCTCTTCATCCCAGCGACCGGCTTCGATCACCAGCAGGCCGGCATCGACGCCTTCCAGCGAGCCACGCGCGGCGCGATTCATCACCCGATTCATCGCCCGCTTCTGCACCTTGTGCAGGCCGGGGGTGTCGACCAGCACCAGCTGGCCCTCCGGATAGGTGGCGATGCCCAGCAGGCGATGACGCGTGGTCTGCGGACGGTTGGAGACGATGCTGACCTTGGCGCCGACCAGGGCATTGGTCAGGGTCGACTTGCCCACGTTCGGGCGGCCGATGACGGCCACGCTGCCGCAATGATGGGGAGTTTGTTCGCTCACTTGGAATCCAGTTGTTCTAGGACGGCCGCAGCCGCCTGTTGTTCGGCAAGCCGCCGCGAGGCGCCTTCGCCCTCGGTGCTGGCGGCCGGGTCGGCTACGTTGCAGCGTACCCGGAAGTGCTTGGCGTGGTCGTCACCGGATTCTGACACCAGTTCATACTGCGGCAACGCCTTCTGTCGGGCCTGCAGCCATTCCTGCAGGCGGGTCTTGGGGTCCTTCTCGGGTCGGCCAGAGGCCGGCAGTGCCTCGATCGAAGCGCTGAACCAGGGCAGGACCACTGCCCGGCAGGCCTCGAAACCGGCATCCAGGTAGATCGCAGCCACCACGGCTTCCACCGCGTCGGCCAGGATCGAATCACGACGGTGGCCACCGGACTTCATTTCGCCCGGGCCCAGGATCAGCCGCTCGCCCAGTTCCAGGCTACGTCCAATCACCGCCAGCGCGCCCTCACGCACCAGTTCGGCGCGGGCACGGGTCATCGCGCCCTCGTCAGCCTTGGGCCAGCGTCGGTACAGCGCCTCGGCCGCCATCATGTTGACGATGCTGTCGCCCAGGAATTCCAGGCGCTCGTTGTGTGGCGCACCGGCACTGCGATGCGTCAGCGCCTGCTTCAGCAGCGCCGGGTCGCGGAAGGGATGACCGATCAGGTCACCACGTTGGAAAGGTTTATTCGGCACCGCTTCGAGTCAGGTCCTGGGATGAATCGAATTTGCCAACCACGTCCAGGTTGCCGACCAACGGACGGCGCACTTCGTAGTTGACCTTGAGGGTCCAGCCATTGTCGCGACGGTCGAACTTCACGTTGGCCGGCTTCACGTTTTCCGAGTAATTGATGTACAGGCGCTTGAAGAACAGATCCTGGATCCGGGCCGGCTCCATGCTGCCCACGCCCGGCTCCTTGGCCAGGCTCTTCATCGCCGAGCGCACCGCGTAATACTCCTGGTACATCGGGAACAGCTTCATGCCGATGTAAAGGAAGAAACCCACCACGATCAGGACCGCCAGGAACGAGGTCAGGGTCATGCCACGCTGCGTGTTCATCGTCTTCATTGCGTTCTCCCCAGATACGCGTTGGATGTGAAGGTACTCAGTTGATGCTCGAGCCGATCCGCGACGGCTCGAAGCCATCCTTGCAGAACCAGCCCTGGCAGTTCAGCCAGATCAGGAAGGCCTTGCCGCGCAGGTTTTCTTCCGGCAGCAGGCCCCAGAAGCGGCCATCGTCGCTGTTGTCACGATTGTCGCCCATCACCAGGTACTTGCCGGCCGGTACGGTCCACTGGCCCTGGCCACGCGGATAGTCGGTCTCCAGCACGGTATGGGTACGGCCCGGCAGGTGCTCGACCAGCAGGTTGGCGCCCTCGCCCTGGCCCTTGTGGCCGGCATAGATGCCCTTGTTGTCGTACTTCAGCGGTTCGCCATTGAGGATCACGCCGTCGCCTTCGAAGACCACGGTGTCACCCGGCACGCCGATCACGCGCTTGATGAAGTTCTCGCCCTTGGCCGGGTCGTTGTCGCTGTGGCCGGGGAAGTGGAACACCACCACGTCGCCGCGCGACGGCTCGCCGAAGGGGACGATCTTGGTGTTGCTGATCGGCAGGCGCAGGCCGTAGGAAAATTTGTTGACCAGGATGAAATCGCCGATCAGCAGGTTCGGCATCATCGAGCTGGACGGGATCTTGTACGGCTCGGCGATGAAACTGCGCACGATCAGCACGATCGCCAGCACCGGGAAGAATGCACGCGAGTAGTCCACCAGCACCGGCTCGGTGTCGAGCAGGCCCGCGCGCTGGGCGCGGCGCTTGGCGAGGTACAGCTTGTCGGCGAGCAGGATCAGGCCCGAGGCCAGGGTCAGCACGACCAGGAGGATCTCAAACAGTTTCATTCAGGGTCCTTTGCAACGTCACCAGACGACCGGCCCCGCGAGGCCGGTGCGGGCTTACTTGTTGTCCATCTGCAGCACGGCCAGGAACGCTTCCTGCGGGATCTCCACGCGGCCGACCTGCTTCATGCGCTTCTTGCCTTCCTTCTGCTTTTCCAGAAGCTTCTTCTTGCGCGAGACGTCGCCACCATAGCACTTGGCCAGCACGTTCTTGCGCATCGCCTTGACCGTGGTGCGGGCGATGATCTGCGAGCCGACGGCGGCCTGGATGGCCACGTCGAACATCTGCCGGGGGATCAGGTCCTTCATCTTCTCGCACAGCTCGCGGCCACGGCGGTCGGCGTGGCTGCGGTGCACGATCAGCGACAGTGCGTCGACCTTGTCACCGTTGATCAGCACGTCGACGCGCACGAACGGGCCGGCGTCGAAGCGCACGAAGTGGTAGTCCAGCGAGGCATAGCCACGGCTGACCGACTTGAGCTTGTCGAAGAAGTCCAGCACCACCTCGGCCATCGGCAGCTCGTAGCTGATCTGCACCTGGCTGCCCAGGTAGTTGATGCCGATCTGGCTGCCGCGCTTTTCTTCGCACAGCTTGATGATGTTGCCGATGTATTCCTCGGGAGTGAGCACATTGGCGCGGATGATCGGCTCGCGGATCTCCTCGACCTGGTTCACCGGCGGCAGCTTGGCCGGGTTGTCCATGTTGATGACCGAGCCGTCGGTCTTCAGGACCTCATACACCACCGTCGGCGCGGTGCTGATCAGGTCCAGGTTGTATTCGCGTTCCAGGCGCTCCTGCACGATCTCCATGTGCAGCATGCCCAGGAAGCCACAGCGGAAGCCGAAGCCCATCGCTTCGGAGCTTTCCGGCTCAAAACGCAGCGCGGCATCGTTCAGGCGCAGCTTGTCCAGCGCTTCGCGCAGGTCCGGGTAGTCCTCGGCATCGACCGGGAACAGGCCGGCGAACACGCGCGGCTGCATTTCCTGGAAGCCCGGCAGCGGCTTCGGCGCCGGATCGCCGGCCAGGGTGAGGGTGTCGCCGACCGGCGCACCATGCACGTCCTTGATGCTGGCGGTGACCCAGCCCACTTCACCGGCACGCAGCGCCGGCAGCACCTTGCGCTTGGGAGTGAACACGCCGACGTTGTCGACCTGGTGGTTGCGGCCGGTCGACATCACCTGCAGCTTGTCACCGGCCTTGATCTCGCCCTGCATCACGCGCACCAGCGAGACCACGCCCAGGTAGTTGTCGAACCACGAGTCGATGATCAGCGCCTGCAGCTTGTCGGTGTCGCGCGGCACCGGCGGCGGGATGCGATGGACGATCGCCTCCAGCACGTCCTGCACGTTGAGGCCGGTCTTGGCACTGACCGGCACGGCGTCGGAGGCGTCGATGCCGATCACGGCCTCGATCTCGGCCTTGGCGCGCTCGATGTCGGCGGTGGGCAGGTCGATCTTGTTGATCACCGGCACCACTTCCAGGCCCTGCTCCACTGCGGTATAGCAGTTGGCCACCGACTGCGCTTCCACGCCCTGCGCCGCGTCGACCACCAGCAGCGCGCCTTCGCAGGCGGCCAGCGAGCGGCTGACTTCATAGGAGAAGTCGACGTGGCCGGGGGTGTCGATGAAGTTCAGGTGATAGGTCTGCCCGTCCTTGGCCAGGTACGGCAGTGACACCGATTGCGCCTTGATCGTGATGCCACGCTCGCGCTCGATGGGATTGGAGTCGAGCACCTGCGCTTCCATCTCGCGGGCCTGCAGGCCACCACAGAGCTGGATGATGCGGTCGGCCAGCGTGGACTTGCCGTGGTCGACATGGGCGATGATGGAGAAGTTGCGGATGTTCCGCATCGAATCAGAAGACATAGGTGGCGGCGGCGCGCGGCGTCGTCAGGGTAACGGTCGATTATCGCATGCCCGGCGCCCGGCCGCGAAAACTGCCTCATCGGGCCGGGGCCAGAACGGCCCCCGCCCCCCCCGGGGGGGGGGGGGGGGGGCCCCCCGCGGGGGGCCCCCCACACCGGATTACGCGGCGACCGGTGCCTGCGGCGGCGAGGACGGGCTGTTGCCGTTGTCGTCCGGGTGATCGTCGTCATTGTCGGCGTCATCGCGCCAGCGCCAGTCGGCCGGCGTCAGCGGATCCAGGCCATAGGCAATGCGCGCCTTGTCGCACTGCGGGCTGGCCTTGCCGTATTCCCACGATGCATCCACCTCACGGCACACGCTGGGCCGGTTGGGGTGGATGGTGCAGCGTGAATACACGCCGATCTGCGCATCCAGCGCGACGCAGCGCACCGGCTTGGAATGGGTGCCGCGCATGCACAGGCGGTGCGGATCCAGCACCTCGGTGAGCTGATGCGGCACGCCGCCGGGGGTGACCTCGTCCGATTCCATCCAGTGGAAGGCCACGCGGTACTGGGTGCAGCAGGCGCCGCAGGTCATGCAGGGATGTTGCATGGGCAAGCCGCCTCGGGCGGCAGTCGGAATCAGGAACGAGGGAGCGGATTTTCCACGAAGTGGGCCGCCGCGCAAGAAATTCCGTAAGCGGCGACAATGAACGGATGAACCGACCCTGCAATATCGCCGCACGGCTGCCTGAACTGGCGCGTGAACGCCCCGACCAGATCGCCATCCGCTGCCCCGGCCGCCGCGGCGCCGGCAACGGCATGGCCGCCTACGATGTCACCCTCGATTACCGTCAGCTGGACGCCCGCAGTGATGCCATGGCCGCCGGCCTGGCCGGCTACGGGATCGGCCGTGGCGTGCGCACGGTGGTGATGGTGCGGCCTTCTCCGGAGTTCTTCCTGCTGATGTTCGCGCTGTTCAAGCTGGGCGCAGTGCCGGTGCTGGTCGATCCGGGCATCGACCGGCGCGCGCTGAAGCAGTGCCTGGACGAGGCGCAGCCGCAGGCCTTCATCGGCATTCCGCTGGCGCATGTGGCGCGGCTGGTGCTGCGCTGGGCGCCGTCGGCCACCCGGCTGGTGACGGTCGGCCGCCGCCTCGGCTGGGGCGGCACCACGCTGGCCGCGCTGGAGCGCGCTGGCGCCAGCGCTGGGCCGATGCTGGCCGACACCGATGGCGAGGACATGGCGGCGATCCTGTTCACCAGCGGCTCCACCGGCGTGCCCAAGGGCGTCGTCTACCGCCACCGCCACTTCGTCGGCCAGATCCAGTTGCTGGGCAGTGCCTTCGGCATGGAAGCGGGTGGGGTGGACCTGCCGACCTTCCCACCGTTCGCGCTGTTCGATCCGGCGTTGGGCCTGACTTCGGTGATCCCGGACATGGACCCGACGCGGCCGGCGCAGGCCGACCCGGGACGCCTGCACGATGCCATCCAGCGCTTCGGCGTGACCCAGCTGTTCGGCTCGCCAGCGCTGATGCGGGTGCTGGCCCGGTACGGGCGGCCACTGCCGACGGTGACCCGGGTGACCTCGGCCGGGGCACCGGTGCCGCCGGACGTGGTCGCCACCATCCGCAGCCTGCTGCCGGCCGATGCGCAGTTCTGGACCCCCTATGGCGCCACCGAGTGCCTGCCGGTGGCGGTGGTCGAAGGCCGCGAACTGGAGCGCACCCGTGCGGCGACCGAGGCCGGTGCCGGCACCTGCGTGGGCAACGTGGTGGCCCCCAACGAGGTGCGCATCATCGCCATCGACGACGCACCGCTGCCGGACTGGTCACAGGCGCGGGTGCTGGGGGTGGGGGAAGTGGGGGAAATCACCGTGGCCGGGCCGACCGCCACCGACAGCTACTTCAACCGCCCGCAGGCCACTGCGGCGGCGAAGATCCGCGAGACGCTGGCCGATGGCAGCACCCGCGTGGTGCATCGCATGGGCGACGTCGGTTATTTCGATGTGCAGGGCCGCCTGTGGTTCTGCGGGCGCAAGACCCAGCGCGTGGAAACCGCGCACGGGCCGCTGTACACCGAGCAGGTCGAGCCGGTGTTCAACACCGTGGCCGGCGTGGCGCGCACGGCACTGGTCGGCGTCGGCGCCGCCGGCGCGCAGGTGCCGGTGCTGTGCGTGGAACTGCAGCGCGGCCGGTCCGACAGCCCGGCGCTGCAGGAAGCGCTGCGTGCGCACGCGGCCGCCCGCCTGCCAGAGGCCGGCCTGCAGCACTTCCTGGTGCATCCGGCGTTCCCCGTCGATATCCGTCACAACGCCAAGATCGGCCGCGAAAAGCTCGCCGTCTGGGCCAGCGCCGAACTGGAGAAGCGCGCATGAAGATCCTGGTCACCGGTGGCGGTGGTTTCCTTGGGCAGGCGCTGTGCCGCGGGCTGGTCGAGCGTGGCCACCAGGTGCTGGCGTTCAACCGCAGTCATTACCCGGAACTGCAGGCGATGGGCGTGGGCCAGATCCGCGGTGATCTGGCCGATGCGCAGGCGGTGCTGCATGCGGTGGCCGGCGTCGATGCGGTGTTCCACAACGGCGCCAAGGCCGGCGCATGGGGCAGCTATGACAGCTACCACCAGGCCAACGTGGTCGGCACCGACAACGTCCTCGCGGCCTGCCGCGTGCATGGCATCAACCGGCTGGTCTACACCTCCACGCCCAGCGTGACCCATCGTGCCACGCACCCGGTGGAAGGCCTCGGGGCTGACGAGGTGCCGTACGGCGAAGATTTCCAGGCGCCGTATGCGGCCACCAAGGCAATCGCCGAACAGCGCGTGCTGGCCGCCAACGATGCGTCGCTGGCGACGGTGGCACTGCGCCCGCGGCTGATCTGGGGCCCCGGTGACCAGCAGCTGGTGCCCAGGCTCGCCGAGCGTGCGCGGCAGGGACGCCTGCGCCTGGTCGGCGATGGCAACAACAAGGTCGATACCACCTACATCGACAACGCCGCGCTGGCGCACTTCCTCGCCTTTGACGCCCTGGCACCGGGCGCTGCGTGTGCGGGCAAGGCCTACTTCATCTCCAACGGCGAGCCGTTGCCGATGCGCGAGCTGGTGAACAAGCTGTTGGCTGCGGTGGGTGCGCCATCCGTGGACAAGGCGATCAGCTTCAAGACCGCCTACCGCATCGGCGCCGTCTGCGAGCGGCTGTGGCCGCTGCTGCGCCTGCGCGGCGAGCCGCCGCTGACCCGCTTCCTGGCCGAGCAGCTGTGCACGCCGCACTGGTACAGCATGGAACCGGCGCGCCGTGACTTCGGCTACGTGCCGCAGGTCAGCATCGAAGAAGGGCTGCGCAGGCTGAAGGCTTCATCTGCTGCATAGATCGCCATCACTGGTTGCACACCGCAGGATCGGGAGGATGGACCCACGCCATCCAAGGCTCGACCACCCGCGAGGAGCGCCATGCTGCACTATGCCATCATCTTCTTTGTCATCGCCATCATCGCCGCCGTTCTGGGTTTCTCCGGAATTGCCGGCGCCGCAACGAACATCGCCTGGATCCTGTTCGTGGTGTTCCTGATCCTTGCGGTGATCTCGATGTTCCGCAAGCGAGGCTAGCTGGTAGTGCCGGCCGCTGGCAGGTATCGCTTTCCGCAGAGTCGAGCCATGCTCGACTCTGCGGGCGATAACAACGCTATACAGCGCTCTGCAGTTCGCGATCGGCTTCATGGCGCTCCAGCGCCAGCTCGATCAGGCGGGCGATCAGCGTGGTGTAGTCCACGCCGCTGGCACCCCACAGCTTCGGGTACATGCTGATGCGGGTGAAGCCCGGCAGCGTGTTGACCTCGTTGATGGTGATGTCGCCGCCCGCGGTGAGGAACACATCCACGCGCGCCATGCCGGCACACTCCAGCGCCTGGTAGGCCCGCAGCGCGATCTGCTGGATCCGCGCCTGGGTTGCAGCATCGATATCCGCGGGTACCACCACTTCGGCACCATCGGCGTTGATGTACTTGGTGTCGTAGGCGTAGAACTCGTCGTGCACCACCACTTCACCGCACAGGCTGGCCTGCGGATGTTCGTTGCCCAGCACCGCGCACTCGATCTCGCGGCCGATCACCGCCGATTCCACCAGCACTTTGTGGTCGTAGCGCAGCGCCAATGCCAGCGCTCCGGCAAAGCCCGCCGCATCCTTGACCTTGCTCACGCCTACCGATGAGCCTTGGTTGGCCGGCTTCACGAACAGCGGCAGGCCAAGCCGGGCGATCACCGCATCGACATCCACTTCCGCCACCTGGTGGCGGCGGATGCACAGCCACGGCGCCACCTGCAGCCCGGCGTCGCGCAGCAGGCGCTTGGTCACGTCCTTGTCCATCGCCGCTGCCGAGCCCAGTACCGGCGAACCGACGAAGGGCAGGTTGGCCATGCGCAGCAGGCCCTGCAGCGCGCCGTCCTCGCCCAGCGGCCCGTGCACGATCGGCAGCACCACATCGACCTGGCCGAGCGCGTAGGCCGCATCGCACGGCTGCAGCTGCCCCTGCTCGGCGCCCGGGCGCACCACCAGCGACGTGCCGGAGCGATGCAGCGCGATGCGCGAGGGATCTTCGGCATTGATCAGGAACGTCTCCGGCTGGCTCAGGTGCCACTGCCCCTGCTTGTCGATGCCGACCAGCACCGGCTCGAAGCGCTCGCGATCGAGCGCATCGAGGATGTTCTTCGCCGACTGCAGTGAAACTTCGTGCTCGGAAGACTTGCCCCCGAAGATGATGCCGACCCGGGTCCGTGCCATGGGGAATGCGATGTCCTGTGCGTTGCGTGGCCTCATAGCATGAACCTTCATCAGCCCTCCGCGTGAGGCACAGATGAACCGGATATCCATCCACGCATGGCGTGGATCTGCCGTGTCGACCAAGGTCGACACCCACCAACAGCAACACAGAACGCCGTCCCGACAGATCGCAGCAAGCTGTCGAAGGCGGGGTGGGTCCGGTTGCGGGGGCGTGAGCGCCATGGATGGCGCGACCGAGCTTACATGGACGTACTTGCAGCGTCCCCCGCAACCGGACCCACCCCGCCATCCCACGGATAGCCAGCTTTTGATGTTGCCCTGGCTGTTGCATCTGCGGGTGCCGGGCGGCAGCCCGGCCCAAGCCCCCCACCCACGCAGGTAGAATGCGCCCATGGCTCTTTCCCTGCTCAAGTCCCTCAAGCCGGTCGCTGGCCGCGCCCTGCAGATCGCCCTGAACCGCGCGCTGGCGCTGGATCCGGATACCCGCCATGCCCTGGCCAGCCTCGATGGCCGGCACATCGACCTGACCCTGGAAGCGCCGTCGCTGGCGATGCGCATCAGCGTCGACGGCGACCAGCTGCGGGTCGGCCCGGTGGATGCGCAGGAAGCCGACCTGGCCGTGCGCAGCAGCCTGGCCGGCGTGCTGGCGCAGCTGCCGCTGCTGGCCAACGCACGGCGCGGCGAGTCCAACAACAAGGGCCGTGTACGCGTGGCCGGTGACGCCGAACTGGCGCGGCGCCTGCAGCAGCTGGCCAAGGGCTTCGACCCGGACTGGCAGCAGCCGTTCGTCAGCGTGTTTGGCGAGGTACTGGGCGTGCAGGTCGCCAACACCCTGCGCAGCGCCCTGCAGCACGCGCGCCAGGGCGCGATCGACCTGGCCCACAGCGCCGCCGAATTCATCACCGAGGAATCGCGCGACGTGGTGCCGCGCGCCGAACTGGATGCCTTCCACGATGATGTGGACGTGCTGCGCGATGACGTCGAGCGTCTTGGCGCGCGGGTGCAGCGCCTGCGGGGTGCCGCATGAAGGCCGTGCTGCGGGCGAGCCGCATCGGCCGGGTGATCCTGCGTTACCGCCTTGACGACCTGCTGCAGGGCACGCCGGCCGAGCGTTGGCTGCGCCTGGCCAAGCCGTTCGTGCCGCGTGCCTCGGCCGACATCGCCGCACAGTCGCGCGGTGCGCGCCTGCGCCTGGCGCTGCAGGACCTCGGCCCGATCTTCGTCAAGTTCGGCCAGATCCTGTCCACCCGCCGCGACCTGGTGCCGCCGGACGTGGCCAACGAACTGACCCTGCTGCAGGACCGGGTCAAGCCGTTCGACGGTGACACCGCGCGTCGCATTGTCGAGGAAGCGCTTGGCTTGCCGGTCAGCGAGGCGTTCGCCAGCTTCGATACCGAACCACTGGCCTCGGCTTCGATCGCGCAGGTGCATGCGGCCACGCTGGCCGATGGCCGCCAGGTGGTGGTCAAGGTGCTGCGCCCGGGCATCGAGAAGCAGATCGATGCCGACATCGCCCTGCTCAACTCGCTGGCCGCGCTGGTCGAGCGTACCCATCCGCGTGCCGACAAGATCCGACCTCGCGAAGTGGTGGCCGAAGTCGAGAACACCCTGGCCGCCGAGCTGGACCTGCAGCGCGAAGGCGCCAATGCCAGCGTGCTGCGCCGCTTCTGGGAGAACAGCGACGACCTGTACGTGCCGGAAGTGATCTGGAGCCATACCGCCGAGCGCGCGCTGACCCTGGAGCGCGTGTGGGGCATCCCGTCCGACGACATCGCTGCGCTCGACAAGGCGGGCATCGACCGCAAAGCACTGGCCGCCAAGGGCGTGCGGGTCTTCTACACCCAGGTGTTCCGCGACAACTTCTTCCATGCCGATGCGCACGCCGGCAACATCTGGGTCGACACCGATCCGGCCCGCCGCGCCAACCCGCGATTCATCGCGCTGGACTTCGGCATCATGGGCCAGCTGTCGCAGGAGGATCAGTACTACCTGGCCGAGAACTTCATGGCCATCTTCAACCGCGACTACCGCCGCATCGCCGAACTGCATGTGCAGGCGCGCTGGATGCCGGACAACGTGCGCATCGATGATCTGGAAGCGGCCGTGCGTTCGGTGTGCGAGCCGTACTTCACCCGTCCGCTGTCGCAGATCTCGCTGGCCGAAGTGCTGATGAAGCTGTTCCGCGTGGCGCAGCGCTACCAGCTGACCCTGCAGCCGCAGCTGATCCTGCTGCAGAAGACCCTGCTGAACATCGAAGGTGTCGGCCGCCAGCTGGATCCGCAGATCGATATCTGGGCGGTGGCCAAGCCGGTGCTGGCGAAGATCCTGCGCGAGCGCTACAGCCCACGCCGGGTCGTGCGCGAGATCGGCAAGCGGTTGCCGGAAATCATGACCCACGCACCGGACATGCCGCGCCTCGTACACGCCTGGCTGACCCAGCAGGTGGAGGGGCGCCACGAGCTGGCGATGCGCTCGCGCGATCTGGTTGCGCTGGATGCCAGCGTGCAGCGCCTGCAGAAGCGCGCGGTCGGCGCGATCACCGGCGTCGGCCTGCTGGCCATCGCCGCGCTGATGTACGTGCTGCAGCCGCCGGGCTGGTACTGGGGCGACCTGCCGATGTGGAGCTGGGTGTCCGGTGCCGTCGGCGCGCTGGCGCTGGCGCGCGCGTGGTGGAGATAGACCCGGTGCTGCAGACGCTGAAGAACGAACTGATGCACTTCGGTGCTGAAAACGACGCGCATGAAACCGAGCGCGCTCGGCGCATGCTCAACATCACGCCGGATACCGGTGAATTCCTGTCGGTGCTGGTGCGTTTCGGCACCGCACGCCGTGTACTGGAAATCGGCACCTCCAATGGCTACTCCACGCTGTGGCTGGCCGAAGCCGCCGCCGCCATCGACGGCCACGTGACCACGCTGGAAGTCGCCGAGGACAAGGTGGCGATGGCGCGATCCACGTTCGCGCGCAGCGGCTTGGCCGCGCACATCACGCTGGTGCATGGCGATGCCGGGCAGTGGTTGGCAGAGGCCGGCGAAGGCTGCATCGACCTGCTGTTCCTCGATTCGGACCGCGGGCAGTACGCCGGCTGGTGGCCGCAGGTGCGCCGCGTGCTGCGGCCAGGGGGCCTGCTGGTGGTGGACAACGCCGCGTCGCACGCGGAAGAGATGAAACCCTTGTGCCTGCTGCTGGATGCCGATCCGGACTTCAGCACCAGCCTGGTGCCGGTGGGCAACGGCGAACTGCTGGCCGTGCGCAACGGCTGACCGCCGCGCCACACACCCGGGGTCAGATCCCTTTTCCGCAGGAAAAGGGATCTGACCCCGATCAGGGCGCCCGTATAATCCCGCGGTGAGTACCGAACCTGACACCCTCGCCGCGGTCGAGACTGAAACCGCGCCCCTGCAGCTGCTGCACCTGGATGAGCGCCTGGCCGTGGTCAACAAGCCTGCCGGGCTGATGGTCCACGACAGCAAGCTGGCCCGTGGCGAAGATGATTTCCTGGCCGACCGCCTGCGTGAGCAGCTGGGGCGGCCGATCTTCCTCGTGCACCGCCTGGACCGGGCCACCAGTGGCTGCCTGCTGCTGGCCTTCGGCCGCGAAACCGCCAGTTCGCTGGGCAAGGCACTGATGGGTGGCGAAGTGGCCAAGGACTACCTGACGGTCTGCCGAGGCTGGCCGGCCGAGCTGTCCTGGCGGGTGGACCATGATTTGGATGGCGGGCCGGGCAAGCCGGTGAAGAAGCCGGCGATCACCGATTTCCAGCGCCTGGCCACTGGCGAGCTGTCGGTGCCGGTGGGCGAATTCAGCAGCTCGCGCTACGCGCTGCTGCGCTGCCAGCCGCAGACCGGGCGCTTCCGGCAGATCCGCCGTCACCTCAAGCACCTCTCGCATCACATGATCGGCGATACCAGCCACGGCGATGGGCGCCATAACCGCATCTTCCGCATGCAGGGCGTGCACCGCATGCTGCTGCACGCCGAGCGCCTGCGTTTTCCGCATCCGGAGGGCGGCAACGTGGATGTCAGTGCGCCGCTGGACCGCCAGTTCCAGAAGGCACTGGACCTGTTCGGCTGGCAGGTGGACGCAGTTTGACGGTAGTGCCGGCCGCTGGCCGGCAGCTGCGTGATTCCAGGTGTACTGGGGAGCCGGCCAGCGGCCGGCACTACCTCATTCTCGTTTCTTTTCCGGCTCGTTGACGATCGCTTCCAGGTCTTTCTGCAGGTCCGCAAACAGCGGCTGCATGCGCGCCTGGATGGCCACCATCACGTTCTGCATCAGTGCCGGGGTCTTGTCCAGCAGGCTCTGGCCTGCCGCGCTCTCGTAGAACTCGGCCATCGCCAGCACGTCTTCCTTGCTGAACGTCTTCTTGTACAGGTCCACGTACATCGGCCGCAGCTGCTGCCACGACATGGCCTGGCGCAGGGTCTGGCTGGTCCGCGCCTGGATCCGCTTCAGCTGTTCCTGCTGCTGGGCGGTGAGCTGGCGCTGCGCGGCCACCTGCTGGAACTGCTGCTGCTGCATGGCTTCGATCTGCGGCACCATGGTGTCGATCATGCTCTGCGCGCGCGAGGCCGACAGCAGGCGGTTGATGTCGCCGTCGGTCGGCGGGGCGGCCAGTGCCGGGACGCTGGCCGTGGCCAGTGCCAGCAGCAGGGCGGCGCGGCGCAGCAGGGACGGCAGGGCGGGTGCGAAGCGGGTCATGCGGGCTTCCTGCGGTACGTGGGACCGCCAGCATACCTGCAGCCCAGGCGAAGGCGGCGTGTTCGGCGCCTGATCGGCGGCATACGGGGCGCGATGGCGCACTCCACCACGTGCCTGCCGCTACAATGCGCGGATGGGCAGTGGACCGGTCACCATCAGCGCGCAGCTTGAAATCCCCGACGGCGAGATCGTCGAGCGGTTCGTGCGCGCCAGTGGCGCCGGCGGCCAGAACGTCAACAAGGTGTCCACTGCGGTGGAACTGCGTTTCGACGTGGCCAACTCGCCCTCGTTGCCCGAACCGTTGCGCGCGCGGCTGTTGGCGCGGCGTGACCGGCGCATGACCGGCGAAGGCGTGCTGGTCATCGACGCGCAACGTTTCCGCACCCAGGATCGCAATCGCGAGGATGCGCGCGAGCGGCTGGCGGCCTTCATCCAGGCCGGGCTGAGCGTGCCCAAACCGCGCAAGGCCACCAAGCCGACCCTCGGGTCGAAACTGCGTCGTCTGGACGCCAAACGCGGGCGCGCGCAGATCAAGCGCGGGCGCTCATCACGTGACTGGGAGTGATTGCTTGAACAACCCGACTTCGTTGCTGCCGGCCGTCCCGCCGCAGATGCCGCAGGTCAAACCCAACGCCTTCCTGCGCTGGCTGGCGCGCTGCACCCTGCGCATGGGGGGCTGGAAGGTGACCGGCACCCTGCCTGACATCCCCAGGCTGGTCTTCATCATCGCCCCGCATTCGTCCAACTGGGACGGGCTGTGGGGCATGGCGGCGAAGATCGCGCTCGGCATGAAGGTGAAGGTGCTGGGCAAGGCGTCGCTGTTCTGGTGGCCGCTGGGCCCGTTGCTGCACCGGCTGGGCGTGATTCCGCTCGATCGCAGCTCGCCACAGGGCACGGTGGGCCAGGCGGTGGACCTGCTGCGCAACAACGAGAAGATGTGGTTCGCCATCACCCCCGAGGGCACCCGCAAGGCGGTGAAGGACTGGAAGGCCGGCTTCCTGAAGATCGCCCGGATGGCCGACGTGCCGATCCTGACTGCGTATTTCCACTATCCGGAAAAGACCATCGGCATCGGTCCGTTGTTCACCCCGAGCGGCGACGATGTGGCCGACATGGCTGCCATCCGCGAGTTCTACCGGCCCTGGATCGGCAAGACCCGCGGCACGGTCTGAGCCGGCCGCAGGGCGCCGCATAGACGCCACGTCCGGCACATGCCGGGCGAGCGCGACAGGAGTAGGGTGGAGGACTGGTATCCATACCGTCTGCCCAAGGAGCGTTTTTACATGTCGCGTACCGTAGTCCTGGCCGCCGCCATCAGCCTGGCGCTGGCGGCCTGTTCCGGCAAGGAGTCCACCCCCGTGTCCGATGCCCAGAAGACCCCGGCCCAGCAGCCGGCCGAAGCCTCCACCAATCCGCTGCTGAGTGCCAGCACGCTGCCGTTCCAGGCCCCGCCGTTCGACAAGATCAAGGACAGCGACTACCTGCCGGCGTTCGAAGAAGGCATGCGCCAGCACCTGGCCGACGTGCGCAAGATCGCCGACAGCAGCGAGCCGGCCACCTTCGACAACACCATCGTGGCGATGGAGCGCAGCGGCGAGACCCTGACCCGCGTGTCGCGCATCTTCTTCGGCCTGGTCCAGGCCGACACCAACGATGCGCGCCAGAAGATCCAGGAAGAAGTGGCGCCGAAGCTGGCCGCGCACCAGGATGAGATCAACCTCGATCCGAAGCTGTTCGCGCGCGTGAAGTCGCTGTACGACCAGCGTGACACGCTGGAGCTGGATCCGGTGCAGAAGCGCCTGGTCGAACACTATTACGATGGCCTGGTGCGCGCCGGTGCGCAGCTGTCCGACGCTGACAAGGCGACCCTGCGCAAGCTCAACGTGGAAGAGACCACGCTCTCCACCCAGTTCCACACCCGCCTGGTGGCCGCGACCGCCGCTGCGGCTGTTGTCGTTGACGACAAGGCCAAGCTGGCCGGCCTGGACGAGGGCGCGATCAACAACGCTGCGGCCGCCGCCAAGGACCGCAAGCTGGATGGCAAATTCCTGCTGCCGCTGCAGAACACCACCCAGCAGCCGGTGCTCGGCTCGCTGAGCGATCGCGACCAGCGTGCCGCCGTGCTGAAGGCCTCTGAAACCCGCGCCGAGCGCGGTGATGCCAACGACACCCGGCAGACCGTGCAGCGCCTGGCCCAGCTGCGTGCGCAGAAGGCCAAGCTGCTCGGCTTTGACACCTTCGCCGACTACCAGCTGGGCGACCAGATGGCCAAGACTCCGGCGGCCGCGCTCAAGCTGCTGACCGACACCGTGCCGGCCGCCACCGCCAAGGCGCGCGCCGAGGCCGGTGAGATCCAGAAGGTCATCGACGCGCAGAAGGGCGGATTCCAGGTCGCCGCTTCGGACTGGGACTTCTATGCCGAGCAGGTGCGCAAGGCCAAGTACGATCTGGACGAGTCGCAGATCAAGCCGTACTTCGAACTGGACAACGTGCTGCAGAACGGCGTCTTCTACGCCGCCACCCAGCTGTACGGCATCACCTTCAAGCCGCGCACCGACATTCCGACCTACAACCCGGACATGAAGGTGTACGAAGTGTTCGACAAGGACGGCACCTCGCTGGCCCTGTTCTACACCGACTACTTCAAGCGTGACAGCAAGTCCGGCGGCGCCTGGATGGACGTGTTCGTCGAGCAGGACGGCCTGACCGGTGCCAAGCCGGTGGTCTACAACGTCTGCAACTTCACCAAGCCGGCCGCCGGCCAGCCGGCGCTGATCAGCTTCGACGACGTCACCACCATGTTCCATGAGTTCGGCCATGCGCTGCACGGCATGTTCTCGAACGTGAAGTACCCGTCGATCGCCGGCACCGCCACCTCGCGTGACTTCGTCGAGTTCCCGTCGCAGTTCAACGAGCACTGGGCACTGGACCCGAAGGTGTTCGCCAACTACGCCAAGCACTACAAGACCGGCGAGGCGATGCCGCAGGAACTGGTCGACAAGATTCTCAAGGCGCGCAGCTTCAACCAGGGCTATGCGACCACCGAATACCTGTCGGCCGCGCTGCTCGACCTGGCCTGGCACACGCAGAAGGCCGATGCACCGCTGCAGGATGTCGGCGCCTTTGAAGCCAGCGCGCTGAAGAAGTTCAAGGTCGACCTGCCGCAGGTACCGCCGCGCTACCGCACCACCTACTTCGACCATATCTGGGGTGGTGGTTACTCGGCCGGTTACTACGCCTACTTCTGGGCCGAAGTGCTGGACCATGACGCCTACCAGTGGTTCACCGAACACGGTGGGCTGACGGCGGCCAACGGCCAGGAGTTCCGCGACAAGATCCTCTCGCGCGGCAACAGCGTGGAGTTGTCGACCCTGTACCGCGATTTCCGCGGCAAGGACCCGTCGGTGGAACCGCTGCTGAAGTTCCGCGGGCTGAAATAAGAAAGCGAAAACGGCGGGGGCAACCCCGCCGTTTTTCTTTGTGTAGAGCCGAGCCCATGCTCGGCTGGCTTTTTTCTGGAGACGCAGCCGAGCATGGGCTCGGCTCTACACAAGCGGATCACGTCCCCACGTGCACGCGGTTGGCCTGCTCGGCCAGGCCCAGGTGGTCGAGCGCGATATCCAGCGCCAGCACATAACTCTGCGCGCCATACCCAGCAGCAATGCCCAGGCGCTGGCCGACACCGGCCGGCAGGCACGGTTCGGCTACTGCGCCGTCGTCATGCACCTCTACGTACGCGTTGTGCAGATAGGGCAGCAGCCGCTGCAGGCGCAGACTGTTGGCACACGCACCCGGATCGAGCAGCGTCACCTCGCCACGGCTGTGGTCGGCCACGCGCAGCGCATCGAGTAGTTCCTGTTCCGAACCGCAGGCGCGGATCGCCACGCTGGTGCCGGCGTCGATCGCGCGATGCACCAGCGACTTCAGGACCGGTGCCGGCAGCGGCATCGCGGTGCGGATCAGGGCGCCGGCCGCTTCCGGGCCGCGGATGATGAAGATCGACATGACTCAGCTCTCCTGCGCCAGGCGGCGGCCGACAATGGCCAGCGACAACGGGTAACCGGCCTGCTGGCTGCGCTGGTCGACCACCACGGCGGCGGGGCCGTGCTGCAGGCGCAGGCGTGCATCCAGACCAGGTTCGCTGGGCGCCTGCAACTCGATGTACTGCGCCGGCAGCCGTTCCAGCGCCGCCTGCAGCGCGCCACCTTCGGCCTGCCATTGCGCCTCGTCGGCGGCACCGACATCCAGCAGTACCCAGTCGGCCGAGCGCGCCTGCGGCTGGCACAGGCACTGGCGTACCTCGGACAGGCTGGCGCAATCACTGCACAGCACGCGATGGCCGGCCAGCTGTGCCGGCAGTTGGGGACGCGGTGCCGACGAAGAGGCGTGGCGGATCACCAGGAGGGTCATACAACACCTTGCGGAATGCGCCGTGTGGCGCGGTGGGCACACGATGCGCGTGCTGCCCGTAAAGGTGCGATGCCCGCGGCCGGACCGGGGCGTAAAACCTGCGTAACCCTTCATGTAGAGCCGAGCCTACGCTCGGCTGCTCTGCGCCCCAGTCGGGCAACCTCGACGCTACAAAGAACAAGCCGAGCATGGGCTCGGCTCTACAGGAGCGCGGCGCGGGAACCTCTTGCGCCCGGATGTGGTCTGATGCAGCCACCACCCAACCGGAGCCTGTCATGGATGCTGTTGCCCGTCCCCCCTTTTCCCAACGCGCCGTGGCCTGGCTGAAGAAGGAAGCATTGCCGCTGCTGGTGATGCTCGGCCTGCTCGCCGCCGCCCGCGATACCCTGGCCAACCATTACGTGGTGCCGAGTGGTTCGATGCAGCCGACCCTGCAGCCCGGCGACCGGGTGGTGGTGGACATGCGCGCCTACGGTCTGCGCCTGCCATTCACCAACACGGAACTGATGGCGACCGGCACCCCGCAGCGTGGCGAGGTGGCGGTCTTCGACTCACCGGCCGACGGCACCCGCCTGATCAAGCGCGTGGCGGCGGTGGCCGGTGACCATGTGCAGATGCGCGAAGGCCATCTGAGCATCAACGGGCAGCCGCTGCAGATGGCCGACCTGCAGGACGTGGAAGCCTTCGGCGAGCGACGTGCCCGCCTTGATCTGGACATGGGCGGCGGTCCGGACATCGCCGACCTGGTGGTGCCGGCTGGCAAGGTGCTGGTGCTGGGTGACCACCGCGGCAACAGCTTCGATGGCCGCTTCTTCGGCTTCGTCGACGCCGACAAGCTCTACGGCCGCGCGGTGGCGGTGTACTACCGCCGGGGCGACGGCTTCGAGTGGCAGCGCCTGTAAGCTGAATTGATACTTCTCGTATATCAATCATGACCTATCAGGTTATGGATCGACTGGATAGACGGGCCTAGTCTGAGGCCCGTTCCCTCCCACGCTTGGCCGCCCCCACCGGCCCATCGATCCCATGACTGGCGAAACCGCGGCGGCCGTCGAACGCCGCCCTCCCACTGTCGATCCCAGCGCCGAGACCCGAATCCAGCAGGGCACACCGGCCTTTCGTCGCACCGCGCTGGCGCTGTTCCTGGCCGGCTTTTCCACCTTCGGCCTGCTGTACGCGGTGCAGCCGCTGCTGCCTGAGTTCAGCCGTCACTTCGGCGTGTCCGCCGCCGGCAGCGCGATGTCGTTGTCGCTGACCACCGGTACCCTGGCCGTAGCGATGCTGCTGGCCGGGTTGCTGTCCGACGCGGTCGGCCGCCGCCCGTTGATGATCGTCGCGTTGCTGGCCTCGGCCATGCTGTCGCTGAGCTCGGCGCTGGTGGATGACTGGACCACGCTGCTGGTATTGCGCACGCTGCTCGGCCTGGCGCTGAGCGGCGTGCCGGCGGTGGCGATGACCTACCTGGTCGAGGAAATGGACAGCCGCGCGCTGGGCCTGGCGATGGGCCTGTACATCGGCGGCAATGCCATCGGTGGCATGAGCGGACGCCTGCTGGCCGGCATCATCGCCGACCACTGGGGCTGGCGCTGGGGTATCGGCGTGGTCTCGATCATCGCCATCGCCAGTACCGTGCTGTTGTGGCTGCAGCTGCCGCCGTCGCGCCACTTCCATCCCCGTCGTGACGGCCTGCGCCGGTTGCCGTCGCGCTGGCGCCTGCTGTTCGCCGACCCAGGCCTGCCGTGGCTGTTCGCCACCTCGTTCGTGCTGATGGGCGTGTTCGTCACCCTCTACAACTACCTGGGCTACCACCTGCTGGCGCCACCGTACCACCTCAGCCAGACCGTGGTCGGCCTGATCTTCAGCGTCTATCTGGTGGGCACCTTCAGTTCGGCGTGGATGGGCCAGCAGGCAACGCGCTACGGGCGCGGCCGCATCCTGTCGATCTCGTTGGCGTTGATCGGCGCCGGCATCGCACTGCTGGCAATGCCGTGGCTGAGTGCGATGGCACTGGGTATCGCGCTGGTCACGTTCGGCTTCTTCGGCGGCCACTCGGTGGCCAGCAGCTGGGTTGGCAGCCGCGCCGGTACGATGCGCGCCGAAGCCTCGGCGATGTACCTGTTCGCCTACTACCTGGGATCCAGCGTGCTGGGCGGGGTCGGTGGCCTGGCCTATGCGGCCTGGGACTGGCGGGGGGTATGCGTGTTCGCTGCGGTGCTGACTCTGATCGGTGGTGGCATCGTCTGGGCACTGCAGCAGCGCGCGCCGCAGCCGGTGACGGCGTGAACCAAACTGTACAGTAGTGCCGGCCGCTGGCCGGCATGCCGGCCCCTGTGGGGTTGCCGGCCAGCGGCCGGCACTACCCGGGTGGAGTGCACGCCTACCCCTCGGCGAACGCTCCGCGCAGCAGCGTGGCGAAATTGCGGATCAGCGGCGTTACCCGTTCGCGGTGCCAGGCCAGCTGCACTTCCGAATGCGCGCCAGCATCGGCCAGTGCCACGAAGCGCGATCCTTCCACGCGTATGTGATCGCATGACGACGGCAGGATCGCCGCACCCAGGCCCGCAGCGGCCAGGCTGATCAAGGTCGATGCTTCACCGGCTTCCTGCACGATGCGCGGCGTGAAGCCCGCCGCTGCGCACAACGCGATCATGTGGTCGTGGATGCCCGCGCCGGCGCTGCGGCGGAACGCTACGAACGGCTCCTGCGCGAAGTCGCGCAGCGACAGCGCGCCCTGCTTCGACCGCCTGCGCAGGGCAGGGTGGTCGGCGTGCACGATCAGCGCCAGCGGGTCGACGAACAGGCTGTGCGCCACCAGTTCCGGCGGCAGCGCGCGCTTGCGGATGATGCCCACGTCCAGTGAACCGTCGAGCAGCGCATCGATCTGCTGCAGCGTGTTCATCTCGCTCAGCTGCAGCCGCACCTGCGGATACTGCTGACGGTAGCGCAGGATCGAACGCGGAATCTGCGGTGACAGTGGCGTGGCACGAGTCAGACCGATATGCAGTTCACCCTGCTCACCACGCTGTGCACGCTGTACCTCGTCCACGGCCGTTTCCACCTGCTGCACGATGGCGCGTGCACGTTCCTGCAGCAGTTCGCCCGCAGGCGTCAGCTGCACGCGGCGATGGCTGCGCACGAACAGGCGCGCGCCAGTCAGTTCTTCCAGCTGGCGGATCTGCTGGCTGAGCGGCGGCTGTGACATGCCCAGCCGCTCCGCCGCCTGGCCGAAGTGCAGCGTATCGGCGACGGCAAGGAAGTAACGCAGGTGGCGCAGTTCGATGGACATGGGGCCAGTCTAGCCAGACCGGCACCGTGCCAGCGTCTTCTTCGGGAAATGGGGTCAGATCCGTTTTCCTGCGGAAAACGGATCTGACCCCGGTCACTCGTCATCCACGCATGGCGTGGATCTACCGTGTCGACCAAGGTCGACACCTACCAACAGCGCCCCGCCTTTCCAAGCAATGCCTGCTTTTGACGTGGACGTTGATTCGGCAGGTGCAGGGCGCAGCCCTGCCGAACACCCCTCACCGCTCCGAATGCCCGCTCTGGTCGTAATCGCGCGGACTGAACAACTCCGGCTGGATCAGCTCGATGAACGCCCGCGCCTGCGCCGACAACGCCTTGCCCCGGCGCACGATCACCCCGTAGCTGCGCTCGGGGAACCAGCGCTTCATCGATCGCGCCGCCAGCCGCTCGTGGTCGGCCTCGTTCAGGCACAGCGCCGGCACGATGGAAATGCCCATGCCCATCGCCACGTACTGCTTGATCACTTCCCAGCCCCCTACCTCCAGCGCCACGGTGTAGGCGATGCGGTGGCGCTGGAACACCTGGTCCACCAGCCGGTAGGTGATCTGCCGCTTCGGCGGCAGCACCAGCGGATAGCGCGCAATATCAGCCAGCTCCAGCTCGCCGCCCTTGGCCAGCGGATGATCGTGCGGTGCGATCAGCACCTGCTCGAAGCGGTAGGCCGGGGCGTAGGTCAGGTCGGCCGGCACATCGGTCATCGAACCGATCGCCAGGTCGGCGGCATCCTCGCGCAGCAGGTCGGTGCCGTCGGCGCTGATCGCGTTGTGCAGGGTCAGGCGCACGTCCGGATGGTGCAGGCGGAATCGTTCGACGATCTTCGGCAGCAGGTACAGGATGGTCGAACTGTTGGCGGCGATGTTGAGCTCGCCCGCGTCCAGGCCGCGCACCTTGTCGCGGAAGCGCGCCTCCAGCCCGTCCAGGTTCTCCACCAGCGGCTGTGCCATCTCGTACAGCAGCTGGCCCTCGCGGCTGGGCACCAGGCGCCGCCCGCTGCGCTCGAACAATGGCACCCCCAGCTCCCGTTCCAACGCCTGCAACTGCAGGCTGATGGCCGGCTGGCTGACGAAAAGTGCCTCAGCCGCCCGTGAGACCGAGCCCAGGCGCACGGTCTGGCAGAACGCGCGCAGCGGCTTCAGCCGGTCGGATTTGTAGGAAAAACGCGGACTTGGCGCGGTGCGTGTGCTCATCGTGTAACGAGTATTAGCACAACTTATGTAAAACATTGCAAAAACTGTTTTGCCAAATACTGAGGCCCGGCGGCACCGTGGAGACGTTCCCCCACCGCTGGAGTCGCCCCATGTCCGCCGTCGCTTCCGCCGTTCCCACCCCCGCCACCAAGGCCACCCCCGGCATCGCCCTGGCGACCCGCGTGGCCGGCCAGGACACCGTGCTGCCGGCGCCGCTGCTGGCCCTGCTGGTGTCGCTGCACCGCGCGGTGGAACCGGGCCGGCAGGCACGGCTGCAGGCCCGCCGCGAGCGCCAGGCGTTCTTCGACCAGGGCGGCCTGCCGGACTTCCGTGAAGACACCACCGCGATCCGCAGCGGCGACTGGCGCGTTGCGCCGCTGCCGGCCGCGCTGCAGGACCGCCGCGTCGAGATCACCGGCCCGACCGACCCGAAGATGGTCATCAACGCGCTGAACTCGGGCGCCAAGGTGTTCATGGCCGACTTCGAGGATTCGACCTCGCCGACCTGGCGCAATCTGCTGGCCGGGCAGCAGTCGCTGGCTGCGGCGGTGCGCGGCGATCTGGAATACACCGCCGCCAATGGCAAGCACTACACGCTGCGCCCGTACGACGAACAGGCGGTGCTGATCGTTCGCCCGCGTGGCTGGCACCTGGACGAGAAGCACGTGCGCATCGACGGCCAGTTCCTCGCCGGTGGCCTGTTCGACGCAGCGGTGTTCGCCTTCCACAACGCCCGCACCCTGCAGGCGAAGGATCGTGGCCCGTACTTCTACCTGCCCAAGCTGCAGAGCATGGAAGAGGCGGCGCTGTGGGAGACCGCGCTCTCCCATATCGAGGGCATGCTCGGCCTGCCGCACGGCCAGATCAAGGTGACCGTGCTGATCGAGACGCTGCCGGCGGTGTTCGAGATGGACGAGATCCTGCACGCGCTGCGTGATCGCATCGTCGGCCTGAACTGTGGGCGCTGGGACTACATCTTCTCGTACCTGAAGACCTTCCGCCGCCACGCCGACCGCGTGCTGCCCGAACGTGGCCAGGTGACCATGACCCAGCCGTTCCTGAAGGCCTATTCGGAACTGCTGATCCAGACCTGCCACCGCCGCGGTGCGCATGCGATGGGCGGCATGGCCGCGCAGATTCCGATCAACAACGATGCCGCCGCCAACGAACAGGCCATGGCCCGCGTGCGCGCCGACAAGCTGCGTGAAGTCAGCGCCGGCCACGACGGCACCTGGGTCGCGCATCCGGCGCTGATTCCGGTGGCGATGGCGATCTTCGACGAACACATGCCCGGTGCGAACCAGCACAGCGTGCTGCGCCAGGACGTGCGCGTCGGCCGCGATGAACTGATCGCGCGGCCGCCGGGCACCATCACCCGTGCCGGCTTCGAAGGCAACGTGGAAGTCTGCGTGCGTTACCTGGCGGCGTGGCTGGATGGCAACGGCTGTGTGCCGATCCATCACCTGATGGAGGACGCGGCCACCGCCGAGATCAGCCGCAGCCAGTTGTGGCAGTGGCTGCATACGCCCGGCCAGCAGCTGGACGATGGCACCGCGATCGACCAGGCCCTGCTGGATTCCACCTTGGCGCAGCTGCCGGCACGGCTGGGCGATACCGCCGCGCTGCCTGGTGGCGCACGCATCAGCGAGGCCATCGCCCTGCTCGGCGAATTGAGCCGCAGCGACGAACTGACCGATTTCCTGACCCTGCCGGCCTACGCGCGCATCGACTGACTGCCGCCCGCGTCTGCCGCCGTTTCCCTCCCCGCCGCACGCACGAACCGAACTGGAGAAAGACATGAGCAAGCTGCCCACTGCCGAACAGATCCAGCACGACTGGGATACCCACCCGCGTTGGGAAGGCATCCAGCGCAACTACAGCGCTGCCGACGTGGTGCGCCTGCGCGGCACCGTCCACATCGAGCATTCGCTGGCCCGCCTGGGCGCCGAGAAGCTGTGGGCGTCACTGCACGAGCGCGAGTTCGTCAACGCGCTGGGTGCACTGACCGGCAATCAGGCCATGCAGCAGGTCAAGGCCGGCCTGAAGGCGATCTACCTGTCCGGTTGGCAGGTGGCGGCCGACGCCAACCTGGCCGGGCAGATGTATCCGGACCAGTCGCTGTACCCGGCTGATTCGGTGCCGGCGGTGGTCAAGCGCATCAACAACACGCTGCTGCGCGCCGACCAGCTGCATCACGCCGAAGGCAAGGATGACATCGACTTCCTGCAGCCGATCGTGGCCGATGCCGAGGCCGGCTTCGGCGGCGTACTCAACGCCTTTGAACTGATGAAGGCGATGATCGAGGCCGGCGCCGCCGGCGTGCACTTCGAGGACCAGCTGGCCTCGGTGAAGAAGTGCGGGCACATGGGCGGCAAGGTGCTGGTGCCGACCCGCGAGGCGATCGAGAAGCTCAACGCCGCACGCCTGGCCGCCGACGTGATGGGCGTGCCGACCCTGCTGGTCGCGCGCACCGATGCCGAAGCTGCGGATCTGCTGACCAGTGACATTGACGGCAACGACAAGCCGTTCACCACCGGTGAGCGCACCGTCGAAGGCTTCTACAAGACCCGAAACGGCCTGGACCAGGCGATCAGCCGCGGCCTGGCCTATGCGCCCTACGCCGACCTGGTGTGGTGCGAGACCGGCAAGCCGGACCTGGAATTTGCACGGAAATTCGCCGAGGCGATCCATGCGAAGTTCCCCGGCAAGCTGCTGGCCTACAACTGCTCGCCCAGCTTCAACTGGAAGAAGAACCTGGACGACGCCAACATTGCCAAGTTCCAGCGCGAACTGGGCAGCTACGGCTACAAGTTCCAGTTCATCACCCTGGCAGGGTTCCATGCGTTGAACTACGGCATGTTCAATCTGGCCCACGGCTACGCACGCCGCCAGATGAGTGCGTTCGTGGAACTGCAGGAAGCCGAGTTCGAAGCGGCCGAGCGCGGTTTCACTGCGGTCAAGCACCAGCGTGAGGTCGGTACCGGCTATTTCGATGCGGTGACCCAGGCGATCCAGCAGGGCCAGTCGTCGACCACCGCGCTGACCGGCTCGACCGAGGAAGAGCAGTTCCACGGCGGGCGGAGCGAACGCGCGGCGTGATCCGGTGCGCCGCGTGATCCGGTAGTGCCGGCCGCTGGCCGGCAATCACGGGATGCTCCGGGCGCTGCGTGGCAACCGGCCAGCGGCCGGCTCTACCGGGCCCTGGAAATCCGATCAGGGTGGCCAGGGAAGGGCCAGGCAACGCCGGCCGGTCGGGGGACCTGCCGGCGTTGTTGTATCGATGCAAGGGGCAGCCAGCGGGCAGCGTCAATCAGGCGCACCCCGGGTTCCGGCAACTTGGCCGAAACCCTGTGAAACCCGGCATCGAATTGATCCAGCAGGGGTTTTGCCCGGGCGCCCGTGACCAGAATGGGCCACCACCGATCTTCACATCAATCAAGATCGGCAGAGCGGTCAAAATGAGATAGGGCGCACACTTTAAAGCGGTGCTATGCTCCGCGGCTCACCAGGGGACGCTGGCGGCGGGTGCAGGGAATGACCGGCAGGGGTGCGGCCGAGAACAGTGATGTGACGACAGGTATCGCCCGGGTGGCGATGGCCGAGATCGTGCACGCGCTGTTGTCAGATGCCGAGGTGGCATTGTTTGCCAGATTCGCCCGCGCATGCAAGCTCCGTGCCGGACAGTGGCTGTTCCAGCGTGGTCACCGCGGCGAGCGCATGTATGTGATCCTCGAAGGCCAGATCGAACTGGACTTCGGCGAGGACCTGGTGATCAAGACACTCGGGCAGCATGAGTTCTTCGGAGAACTGGGCCTGCTGGTCGGCGACCACCTGCGCAGCGCGAGCGCGCGCGCGCTGGTCGACTGCGATGTGCTGGAACTGGGGCCGGCTGATTTCCACCGGCTGGTCGAATCCAATCCGGGCCTGGTGGCCTATTTCCTGCGCCGCACGATCATGCGCGTGCTGGCCAACGAACAGGCCCTGATCAGCCAGCTGCGCCGGCGCAACCACGATCTGGAAACCGCGCTGGACAACCTCTACATCACTACCCACCAGCTGACCCACACCCGCGAGCTGGTGCGTACCGATGAACTGACCGGCCTGCACAACCGCCGTGGCCTCACCCTGTACCTGCAGGAGTGCCGCGAGCGTGCCGAGGGGCCGCCACAGGCGCTGCTGCTGATCGACTGCGACCGCTTCAAGCAGATCAACGACCGCCACGGCCACCAGGCCGGCGACCGCGTGCTGCAGAGCATGGGCAACATCCTGCGCTCGATGGCTGGCGAGCAGGATCTGGCCTGCCGGCTTGGCGGCGATGAGTTCTGCCTGATGCTGCGCCGTGGCAACCGCGAGATCGTGCAGCACGCTGCCGAGTTCATCCTCAGCGCGGTGCACGGCCTGCTCGAGCGCAGTCACGGCACGCCGCATGTAAGCCTGGTCAGCATCGGAGCCAGCCTGCTGGATGCCGACGCGGGCTGGAGTGAGTGGTATGCCAGCGCCGATCGGGCGCTGTACCGGGCCAAGCGTGATGGCGGCAACTGCCTGCGCTGGGTGGATGATCCGGACGGCCAATAGGGAGATGCAGGCGATGAATGGCGACAACGGAACGTCAGCCCCGCATAGCCCACAGCTACGCGCCCTGCTGTTCACTGATCTGTGTGATTCGCTGCAGCTGGTCGAGCGGATCGGCGACGTGGCGGCGGCGAGCCTGTTCCAGGAACACGACCGCCTGGTGCTGGTGCTGCAGCACCGCTGGAATGGCCAGCTGATCGATCGTTCGGACGGCCTGTTCATGCTGTTCGAGCGCGCCATCGATGCCCTGGGCTTCGCCCTGGACTACCAGCGTGAACTGCATGCGCTGGGCCAGCAGCGTGCGATTGAACTGCGCGCGCGTGCTGGCCTGCATGTGGGCGACGTGCTGACCTGGGAAAACAGTGCCGAGGCAGTCCGCGCCGGCGCCAAGTCGATGGAAGTGGAAGGCCTGGCCAAGCCGATGGCGGCGCGCCTGATGATGCTGGCCCGGCCCGGCCAGATCCTGTTGTCGGCGGTAGCCGAATCGCTGACCCGCCGTGCCACCGATGCGTTGGGCGAGCGCGGCACGCGCCTGTTGTGGAAGTCGCACGGGCGCTGGCGCTTCAAGGGCGTGCCGGTGGTACAGGAAGTGATCGAAGTGGGCGAGATCGGCTCCGCACCGCTGCGCATGCCGCGTGCCAATGCCAAGGCCCGCCGCGACCTGCCGTTGTGGCGGCAGCCGCTGGTGCTGGCCGCCGAAGGCCTGGTGCTGGCGGTGGCGGTGCTGGGCGGCTGGCTGCTGCTGCGGCCGGAACCGGCGATCGCGTTCGCCGAGCGCGACTGGGTGGTGCTCGGTGATGTCGACAACCTCACCGGCGACCCGATCTTCGACGACTCGATGCGGCACGCGATCCGGATCGCGCTGGAGCAATCGCGCTACGTGAACGTGCTGTCGGAGGGCAAGATCCGCGAAAGCCTGGAAATGGCGCGGCTCTCGGGCGATACCCGGCTCAGCCGCGATACCGCGGCCAACGTGGCGGTGCGGGAAGGCGCGCGCGCCGTGCTGCTGCCGACGGTGCGGCAGAAGATCGGTGGCTACGAGCTGGCCATCGATGTCGCCGCACCCGGCAGCGGCCAGGTGATCCAGACGTTCACCGCCACCGTGGATCGATCCGACCAGATGGTGTTCGCGGTGGACGACGTGGTCGGGCGCCTGCGTCGCGGACTGGGCGAATCGGTGGCGAGCCTGGAACAGTCGTTGCCGCTGCCGCGGGCATCGACCCAGGATCTGCGCGCACTGCGTGCATTCGCACTGGCGGAAAGTGCACTGGGCCAGCGGCGCTTCGAGGAGGCGCGCAACCTGTACCAGGCGGCGATCGATATCGATCCCGGTTTCGCCCTGGCCTACATGGGCGTGGCCAAACTGCATGCGCGCGTCGAAGAAGGGCGGCGTGCACGCGAAGCCATGCAGCATGCGCTGGACCTGCAGGATCGGCTGCCGCCACGCGAGCGGCTGTATCTGAAGGCCTGGATGGCCGAGCTGGAGCCGGGTGGCTGGGCGCTGGAGCAATGGCGCACGCTGGCCAAGGTCTATCCGGATTCGTTCGCGGGGCTGTCCAACACCTCCTGGTACCTGCTGCAGGCCAACCAGTTCAGCGAGGCCGAACCCTATGCGCGTGCGGCCGCAGTACCGCAGGATCCGCTGCGGCTGTATCCGCTGGTCCATCTGGTGCGGATACAGATCGCTGCCAACCAACCGCAGCTCGCTGCCGAAACGCTGGCCCAGGCGCAGGTCCTGCGCGGCCGTGATGACGCCGATGAGACCGGTGTGGATGTGCTGGTGGCCCAGGGGCAGTACGCCAAGGCAGCGAAGCTGTTACCGCAGATCCATGGCAGCGATGCCCTGCAGCAGCGGATGAAGCTGCGTGCGCAGTTGTTGCTGGCGGCCGCGCAGCGCGATTGCGCGGCCATGCAGCAGGCGATACGCGAAGATGCAGCGGCGCCGACGCTGATCGACCTGCAGGTGCAGCAGCGCCTGCAGCACGCCAGCGTGGCGGCGCTGTGCCCGAGCGCTGACCGTGCCGGGCTGCAGGCCATTGCGGCGCTGCTGCAGCCGATGCTGCAGGAGCGTGATGATCCCATGCTGCATGCCCGTGGCCTGCAATGGCTGGCACTGGTCCACCTGGCGCAGCGGCAGGGCCAGTTCGAACTGGCCAGGCGCTGGCTGGACGAGCAGCGGCCCCTGCTGCGCAGCCTGCGCAGTCCGGTCGCGGACCGCTGGCTGCGCATCGTCAGCGCCATGGACGAACTGCAGATGCAGCGGCCCGATGCAGCCCGCGCGCTGATCGAGCCGATGCTCGATGGCAGCGAGCCGGTGCAGGCACACGTCGTGCTGCTGCTCGCGCTGCGCGCACAGGGCAATGAAGCCGCGGTACGCCGCGAGCAGGCCTGGCTGTCCCAGCATCGCGGCCAGGCCATTGCCGAGGTCACCGCCATGCAGGTCTGGCAACCACTGAACGTGCATGACGTGTCCATGTGGGCATCGCCGGCCACGGCCGGCGCGCCCTGATGGCGGGTCAACCGTCGATGCGCTCGCCGACCTTGCCGGCTTCGAAGCAGAACACCACGGTCATGGCCGCCACCGACCCGGACAGGTGGGCCTGCAGCCCGTCACGCACCTGGCTCAGCTCTTCGACCGAGGCCAGGGTGCCGATCTTCATGCAGTCGTTCTCGCCAACGGCACCGTCCAGCCCGATCGAGGCCAGGGCCTTGGCCGGCGACGCGGTGAAGTGGCTGCGGAAGTCGTCGCTGCCGATCAGGTGGTCCAGCAGGAGGCTGGCGTCTGCGGCGGAAAGGCGGGGATGGGTGCTCATGGGGATCGTCCGTAAGTGGAGTTTCTCGTATCGGCCGCGACAGCCTGCCATTGAGGGCCGCGCTGTGCACATCGCTAAAGTTGGCCGCGCCGCGGTCGTTGCTGCTATGCCGGTTGTGCGGCAGAAGGAAGGAAACCGATGCGCCTGCGCCGCTGCGCCAGCCTGATGTTCGAGCCCCGCGAGGCGGTCACCCTGGACCTGCGCGCGATGCTGGCCGGCCACGCCGAGATGGACAGCCAGATCAGCTGGGTGGCGCTGGCCGCGCATCTGGACCAGCCGCTGCCGGTGGACGCCGAGGAGCGCCAGCTGCTGGGCGAGCTCAGCGCGCACCGCTGGAGCGAACCGCCCGCCGATGCCTCCCCGGCGATGCTGGCCCGCCTGGTCGAGCAGGGCCTGCTGCTGACCGACCCGCCGAGCGAGGTGGGGCACCAGCTGCGCGACGAGGCGCTGCGGCGCAGCCAGTGGTGGCCGCTGGCTGCACTGGCCCATCGCCATGCACGCTGGCAGGCCGTGGACAGCGTGGAGGACATGCGCCGGCAGGGGTTGGACACCGCTGCCGGCCTGCGCCAGCGCCTCGGGCCGCCACCGCCGGTGGTGCAGCCCATGCAGGGCGACTACCAGCCGCTGCCGCGCAGCGAAGAGGCCGCGTTCGACGCACTGCTGGCGCGCCGCACCACCTGCCGCAATTTCGACCCGCAGCGCGCGTTGCCGCTGCCGTTGCTGGCCCAGGTGCTGCAGCGCACGCTGATGGCGCACGCGGTGCAGAAGGTCGAGCGCGATACCGAGTTCCTGAAGAAGAACGTGCCTTCCGGTGGCGGCCTGCATCCCACCGAAGGCTTCCTGCTGGTGCAGAACGTGGAAGGACTGGCACCGGGCCTGTACCACTACCACCCGGTGCAGCACGCCGTGCTGCCGCTGCCCTCGCCACCGCCGCAGGCACTGCCGGCGCTGGCGCGGCGGATGCTGTCCGGGCAGGCGTGGTTCGCCGATGCGCCGGCGCTGCTGGTGCTGGCGCCGCGCTATGACCGCTGCTTCTGGAAGTACCGCAACCACGCCAAGGCGCACCGTGCGGTGACGCTGGATGTCGGTCACATCTCGCAGCTGCTGTACCTGTGCGCGACCGAGCGCGGCCTGGCCGCCTTCGTCACCGCAGCCATCAACGATGCCGATGTCGATCGTGCCTTCGGCTTCGATGGCATCGGCCAGAGCGCGATGGCCATCTGCGGCCTGGGCTGGCGCAGTGCCACACTGGACACGGCCGAATTCGATCCCGCTGGTCGGGTGACGGCGGGCGACGACCGCTGAGCGACCGTCGCCCCGGCGTTCACGCCGCTTCGAAGTCCACCAGCACCGCGCCGTCGTTGACCTGGTCACCGGCCTTGGCGCGGTAGCCCTTCACCGTGCCGTCGGCCGGCGCCTGCAGGGTGTGCTCCATCTTCATCGCTTCCAACACCACCAGCGGCGTGCCGCGCTTGACCTCGGTACCGGCGGCGACCAGCGTGGCCACGATCTTCCCGGGCATCGGTGCCAGCAGGCTGCCGGCATCGGCCACGGCGTGGTCCGATTCGCTCACCGGATCATGCAGGGTGAAACGGTGCTGGCCGTCGGCGCCGAACAGGTACAGCTGGTCACCGTCGCGCAGCAGCTGCAGTGTCCAGCGGCGCCCCCCCAGCTGCACCGCCAGCCCCCGCACATCGGCTGTGCCGATCACCTGCACGGGTGCTGCGTCATCGCACTGCACGCGCCAGCCATCGGCCTGCGCCCACACCTTCAGCGTGTGCCGGCATTCGCCCTGCTGCAGCGGCAGCACGCGCGGCGCGGGCGCGCCAAGGCGCCAGCCGTCCTGCGCCTGCCACGGCGAATGCGGGTCGCGCGCGTCGCTGGCTGCACCTGCAGTAGTGGCCACGGCGGCTACCGCCGCCAGCAGCCACAGCGCATCATCGCTGTCACCCACCCGGCCCAATGCGGCCTGCTCGCGCTCGATCAGCGCGGTATCCAGCTTGGCGTGGGTAAACGAATCGGTATTCACCAGGCGGCGCAGGAAACCGGCATTGGTGGTCACGCCCACCACCTGGCAGTCGGCCAGGGCTTGGCTCATGCGGCGCAGCGCGGCGTCGCGGTCCACGTCCCAGACGATCAGCTTGGCAATCATGGGATCGTAGTACGGCGTGATGCTGTCGCCTTCCTCGACACCGGTATCCACGCGCACATGAGTCGACGGCGCCGGCAGGCGCAGGCGGCGCAGGAGGCCGGTGGACGGCAGGAAACCACGGTCGGCGTCTTCGGCATACAGCCGCGCCTCGATGGCGTGGCCGTGGATCGCCAGCTGCTCCTGGCGCAGCGGCAGTGGCTGGCCCGAGGCTACGCGCAGCTGCCACTCCACCAGGTCGGTGCCGGTGATGTACTCGGTCACCGGGTGCTCGACCTGCAGGCGGGTGTTCATCTCCATGAAGTAGAAATCGCCGTCCGGGCCGGCGATGAACTCCACCGTTCCGGCGCCGACGTAGCCCACCGCGCGCGCGGCATCGACCGCGGCCTTGCCCATCGCCGCACGACGTTCGGGGCTCATGCCCGGGGCGGGCGCTTCTTCCAGCACCTTCTGGTGGCGGCGCTGCACCGAGCAATCGCGCTCGAACAGGTAGACCGCATCACCGTGGCTGTCGCCGAACACCTGGATCTCGATATGGCGCGGGCGCTCGACGTACTTCTCGACCAGCACATGGTCGTTGCCGAATGCCGAGGCGGCCTCGCGCTGGCAGCTGGCCAGTGCATCGACGAAGTCCTCGCTGCGTTCGACCTTGCGCATGCCCTTGCCACCGCCACCGGCGCTGGCCTTGATCAGTACCGGGTAGCCGATGGCATCGGCCTGCGCGCGCAGGAACGTCGGCTCCTGCTGGTCGCCGTGGTAGCCCGGCGTCAGTGGCACACCGGCCTTGGCCATCAACGCCTTGGCCGCGCTCTTGTCACCCATCGCGCGGATCGCGCTGGCCGGCGGCCCGATGAAGGTGACGCCGGCGGCGGCGCAGGCATCGGCGAAGTCGGCATTCTCGGACAGGAAGCCGTAACCGGGGTGGATCGCCTGCGCGCCGGTCAGGCGTGCGGCGTCGAGCAGGGCGTCGCCGCGCAGGTAGCTCTCACGCGCGGCGGCCGGGCCGATGTGGATGGCCTCGTCGGCCAGGCGTACGTGGCGTGCGTTGCGGTCGGCATCGGAATACACCGCCACGGTGGCGATGCCGAGGCGGCGGCAGGTGGCGATGACGCGGCAGGCGATTTCGCCGCGGTTGGCGATCAGGACTTTGGTGAACATGGCAACAGGCTCGGTCATGGCACGGGTTACATGCGGAACACGCCGAAGCGCGTCTGCTGCGGGGCGGCGTTGAGGCTGGCCGACAGCGCCAGCGCCAGCACCCGGCGGGTGTCGGCCGGATCGATCACGCCGTCGTCCCACAGGCGTGCGCTGGCGTAGTACGGGTGGCCCTGCTGCTCGAACTGATCGCGGATCGGTGCCTTGAACGCGTCTTCCTCCGCTGCCGGCCACTGGCCGCCCTTGGCCTCGATGCCATCGCGCTTGACCGTGGCCAGCACGCTGGCGGCCTGTTCGCCACCCATCACGCCGATGCGCGCGTTCGGCCACATCCACAGGAAGTTCGGCGAGTATGCACGGCCGCACATGCCGTAGTTGCCGGCACCGAACGAGCCACCGATCACCACGGTGAACTTGGGTACCCTGGCGCAGGCCACCGCCATCACCAGCTTGGCCCCGTCCTTGGCGATACCACCCTGTTCGTACTTTCGACCGACCATGAAGCCGGTGATGTTCTGCAGGAACACCAGCGGGATGTTGCGCTGGGTGCACAGCTCGATGAAGTGCGCGCCCTTCAGTGCCGACTCGGAGAACAGGATGCCGTTGTTGGCGATGATGCCGATCGGGTAGCCGTTCAGATGGGCGAAGCCGGTGACCAGCGTTGCGCCGTAGCGCGGCTTGAATTCGTCGAAGCGTGAGCCATCGACCAGCCGCGCGATCACTTCGCGTACGTCGTAGGGCTTGCGCGTATCGGCCGGGATCACCCCGTACAGTTCGTGTGCCGGCAGCAGCGGTTCCTCGGGCGCCTGCACCGCCATGGCCGGTTCCGGCTTGCGCCAGTTGAGCTGGGCGATGATCGCGCGCACCCGTGCCAGTGCCTGCAGGTCGTTGTCGGCCATGTGGTCAGCCACGCCGGAGATGCGCGTGTGCACATCGGCACCACCCAGTTCCTCGGCCGTCACCACTTCGCCGGTGGCCGCCTTCACCAGCGGCGGGCCGCCGAGGAAGATCGTGCCCTGCTCGCGCACGATCACCGTCTCGTCGCTCATCGCTGGCACATAGGCACCACCAGCGGTGCAGCTGCCCATCACGCAGGCGATCTGCGGAATGCCCTGTGCCGACAGGTTGGCCTGGTTGTAGAAGATGCGGCCGAAATGGTCGCGGTCGGGAAAGACTTCGTCCTGCAGCGGCAGGAACGCGCCACCGGAATCGACCAGGTAGATGCACGGCAGGTGGTTCTGCTCGGCGATCTCCTGCGCGCGCAGGTGCTTCTTCACCGTCATCGGGTAGTAGGTGCCGCCCTTGACCGTGGCATCGTTGGCCACGATCACGCATTCCACGCCACTGACGCGGCCGATGCCGGCCACTACGCCAGCGGCCGGCACGGTGTCTTCGTACATGCCGTGCGCGGCCAGCGGCGCGATTTCCAGGAACGCGCTGCCCGGGTCGAGCAGGGCGTCGATGCGGTCGCGCACCAGCAGCTTGCCGCGCGCGGTGTGCTTGGCGCGTGCGGCTTCGCTGCCACCCAGCGCGGTGCGGGCGAGGGTGGCATGCAGGTCGTCGACCACGGCCTGCATGGCCGCGCGGTTGCTTTCAAACGTTTCGCTGCCCGGTTGCAGCTGGGTGCTCAATACGGTCATCGCAGTGGCCTTACAGGGTGCGCTGGAACAGTTCGCGGCCGATCAGCATGCGGCGGATCTCGGACGTGCCGGCGCCGATCTCATACAGCTTGGCATCGCGCCACAAGCGGCCGGTCGGGTATTCGTTGATGTAGCCGTTGCCGCCCAGGATCTGGATCGCCTGGCCAGTCAGCCAGGTGGCCTTCTCGGCGGCGTACAGGATGGCACCGGCGGCGTCCTGGCGGGTGGTGCGGCCCTGGTCGCAGGCGCGTGCCACGGCATAGACATACGCGCGGCAGGCACCCAGGCCCACGTACATGTCGGCGATCTTGGCCTGGATCAGCTGGAAGCTGCCGATCGGCTCGCCGAACTGGTGGCGCTCGTGCACATACGGCATCACCACGTCCATGGCCGCGGCCATCAGGCCCAGCGGGCCACCGGACAGCACCACGCGCTCGTAGTCCAGGCCGGACATCAGCACGCGCACGCCACCGCCAACCTGGCCCAGCACGTTCTCTTCAGGAATCTCGCAATCCTGGAACACCAGCTCGCAGGTGGGCGAAGAACGCATGCCCAGCTTGTCCAGCTTCTGCGCGGTGGAAAAGCCCTTCATGCCCTTCTCGACCAGGAACGCGGTGATGCCCTTGGCGCCGGCCTCCATGTCGGTCTTGGCGTAGACCACCAGCACGTCGGCATCCGGGCCGTTGGTGATCCACATCTTGTTGCCGTTGAGCACGTAGCGGTCGCCGCGCTTGTCCGCGCGCAGCTTCATCGACACCACGTCCGAACCGGCGCCCGGTTCGCTCATCGCCAGCGCGCCCACCCTGGCGCCGCTGCACAGGTCGGGCAGGAAGCGCTGCTTCTGTTCCTCGTTGCCGTTCTTGCGCAGCTGGTTCACGCACAGGTTGGAGTGCGCGCCATAGGACAGGCCGATGCCGCCGGAAGCGCGCGAGATCTCTTCCATCGCCACCACATGGGCCAGGTAGCCCATGCCGGTGCCACCGTATGCTTCTTCCACGGTGAGGCCCAGCAGCCCCTGTTCGCCCAGCTTCGGCCACAGGGCCAGCGGGAACTGGTTGCTGGCATCGGCCTCGGCGGCCAGCGGCGCGACCTCGGCGGCGGCAAAATGGGCCACGCTCTGGCGCAGCAGGTCGATGTCTTCGCCAAGATCGAAGTTCAGGGATGGCACGTGCATTGTGGTGGCTCCACGGCGGGATGGCAGGAATGGACGCACCCGGCGGGGGAGTGGGCGGCGGTCTGCAGGACCGTCACCTACACGGGCGATGGCCCCAGCGTAGCGGGGTTCGGGTAAGAAGTGAATACGAATTCAAAAATTGAAACTAGAATCAGAACATGGCCTATAAACGCTCTGCATTGATGGAAGAACGCCTGGCGGGCGCCCGAGAACGGATCCTGCTGGCCACCCGCGCGCTGGTCGCCACTGGCGGCTGGCGCAATGCCCCGGTGACGGCCGTGGCAACCCAGGCGGGGGTGTCCACCGGCCTGATCTACCGGCATTTCCCATCCAAGGCGGAGCTGTTCGTGGAAGTCCTCAATGCCGCCGTGGCCCACGAGGTCGCGATCATGGAGCGGATCGCCAGTGGCCCGGAGGCGGCCAGCGAGCGGCTGCGGCTGGCGATCACCGCCTTCGTCCGCCGTGCCCTGGCCGGGCCGGGGCTCGCGCACGCCTTCATCGTCGAACCGGTCGACCCGGATGTGGAAGCCGAGCGCATGCGCGGTCGTCGCGCATTCGGCGACGTGTTCCTGCGGCTGGTGGAGGAGGGCGTGTCGGCCGGTGAGCTGCCTGCGCAGGACGCGCATGTGGCCGCCGCCTGCCTGGTGGGTGCCTTCACCGAAGCGATGGTCGGCCCGACCGCACCCAGCCGCGAAGCGCACCGCGACGAAGACGCGCTGGTGGATGCGATCTGCAGCTTCTGCCTGCGCGCGATCGGCGCCCCGGCAATCCGGTAGCGCCGGCCGCTGGCCGGCTTCTGCACGATCCATCTGGCAGGAGGGTGATGCCGGCCAGCGGCCGGCACTACCGGGTGGGCATGCTGCGCCGCATCAGCAGTGACGCCTGTTGTCGCACGCAAAGTGCGTTCTATACTCGGCCCATCACGCAGTCGCTCAGCCGTGGTCCAACGACTATCAGCCAGGGGTAACGAAGAGTGCGGAATTACGATCTGGAGTTCCTGAAACGCTTCTCCATGGTGATCGCGCTGCTGGCGACCATCACCCTCGGCCTCATTCTCCTTGCCGCCTACATCCACACCCGGATTCCGCCCGAGGTGTCGCCGACCGCGGCCAAACGCACCGAACAGCGCATCTCGCCCACCGGTGCAGTCTATGCCGGCAGCACCGGCGCCGCCGCGCAGGCTGCCGCCAAGGCCGCCGCGCTGGCCAAGGCCGCGTCGCAGGTGGCCTACGGCGGCACCAAGGATGGCAAGGTGATCTTCGACAACCTGTGCACCGCCTGCCACACCACCGGCGTGGGCATGGCACCGACGCTGGACCATTCGCACTGGGACAAGCGCATCGCGCAGGGCAAGGACACGCTCTACAAGCATGCCATCGAGGGCTATACCGGCCCCGACGGCGGCATCATGCCGCCCAAGGGCGGCAACCCGGCCCTGACCGAGGAGCAGATCCACGCCACCGTGGACTGGATGCTGGGCAACCTGAAATAGCCGCCGCAACGCGCCGCTTCCTGTAGAGCCGAGCCCGCGCTCGGCTGCTCTGCGCGCGGTGTGGCCAGGTGCAGCCGAGCATGGGCTCGGCTCTACGATCCCCCGGCTTTGCCCACCGAGGCCTGATCGCTCATATGCCCCCGCTGCGCAGGCGGCGTTTCGCATTTCAGGGTTAGTCTGTGCGCCTCTTCCATGGAGTCGCCCGTTGATGCGCCGCCGTTCCCTCGCCCTTGCCCTGTCCCTGCTGCTGCCGGCCGGCGCCTTTGCCCAGGCCCAGCCGCAGGCCGCACCGGTCGCGCCACCCTCCGCCGCGCGCAGCAGCGCCACCGTGGTGCTGACCGCCGCGCCGGCCGACTGGCGCGCGCTGGATGGCCAGCGGGTGCGCATCGCCGCACCGCTGACCCTGGCCGGTACCGACGGCCTGGAGCGCTTCGGCCAGCTCACCGTAGCCTTCGATGGTCGCCTCTGGCAGCCGACCGAAGTGGCCGCGCCGGGTACTGCCGGCTATGAGCAGGTGATGGCCGACAACCAGCGCCGCCGCCTGGTGCTGGAAGATGGCCGTGATGCCCGCGATCCGGCCAGCGTGGCGTACCTGCCGGGCAGCCCGGTGCTGCGCACCGGCATGCAGCTGCGCGACGTGCAGGGCATCGTGCGCATGGACGCGCAGGGCCATCCGCGCCTGCAGGTCGAAGGTGTGCTGAAACTGCCGGAACTGAAGCGTCCGGCGGTGCCGACGGTGCCAGGCAGCCTGCACGTGGCGGCCTTCAACCTGGAGAACTTCTTCAACGGTGACGGCCAGGGCGGCGGCTTCCCGACCCTGCGCGGCGCCCGCACGCTGGACGAGCACAAGGCGCAGGTGGCCAAGCTGGTCGCCACGGTCAACGCGCTGGGTGCCGACGTCGCCGCGCTGATGGAGCTGGAGAACGACGGCTACGGCCCGCAGTCGGCCATCGCCGAACTGGTCGATGCGCTCAACCGTCACCGCGGTGCGCAGGGCGACTGGCGCTTCGTCGATGCCGGCAACGGCCCCGGCGACAACCCGATCCGGGTCGGCATCATCTACCGCAGCTCACGCCTGCAGCCGGTCGGCACGCCGGCCACGTTGACCGGCGGCCCATTCGTCGAGCACAGCCGCGTGCCGCTGGCGCAGGCCTTCCAGGGCAAGCAGGGCGCGCCGTTCGTGGTCGTGGCCAATCACTTCAAGTCGAAGGGCTGCCGCGACGCAAGCGGCGCCGACGCCGATCGCAACGACAACCAGGGCTGCTGGAACGCCACCCGCGTGGCCTCGGCGCAGCAGCTGCATGCCTGGCTGCAGACGGATCCGACCGGTACCGGTACAAAGGACGCGGTACTGCTCGGCGATTTCAATGCCTACGCGATGGAAGATCCGATCCGCACCCTGCACGACCTGGGCTGGCAGGACGCGTTCAAGGTCGCCAAGGCCGAGCATCCCTACAGCTACGTCTACAACGGCTACACCGGCCGCCTCGACCACGCGCTGCTGAGCCCGGCCATGGCCAGGCGCCTGCGCGGTGCCGCCGAATGGCACAGCAACGCCGACGAGCAGGACGCCAGCGGCTACCAGGGCCGCAATGTGCAGGGCCCGTGGCGCAGCTCCGACCACGACCCGCTGCTGCTGGGCTTCGACAGATAGGGTTCGCCGGGGATCTGCTCTGGGAGCGACCTTGATCGGCACGGATCCTGCTGTTGCTTTTGATCTTCCATTCCGCCTTCAAGCGAGCCGAGCGTCGCAGGGTACCGGTGCACAGCACCGGCTCGCGGCTGGCGGCGCGTTTCTTTTGGTCACTTTTCTTTTCGCGCGAAAAGAAAAGTGACATCCCTCCGCGGGCGCGGAAATGGCACGCCGCGACCAATGCTCACCCCCAGGCGATCAAGCCGATCGCCAGCACCGCCAGCGCCAAACCGGCACGGTTCCACTTCGTGGTGGTTTCGCCGAAGGCAAACACGCCCACCAGTGCACCCAGCACCACCACGCCGATGTTCATGCCTGCGAACACAGTGGCCGGGTTGTCCGGCATCGACTGGTGCGCATGCACATAGAACAGGATGTTGCCGCCATTGAGCAGGCCCAGCAGCGCGCCCGCGCCCAGGTTCCGCCAGGCCAGCCGGCTGCGGCCACGCGCATGCCGCCACAGCTGCAGGGCCAGCATCAGCACGAAGGCTACGCTGAAGCTGGCCAGCACCGCCGCCATCGACGGCGTGCCCGACAGCGCCACCTGCTTGAGCAGCACGTCCACCACCGCAAACCCGGCCCATACCCCCAGCAGCCAGCCCCAGCCACCGGGTGAGGACGCCACCGCCGGTCCGCGCGGGCGCAGGCTGATCGCCACCATGGCGACCAGGCCCAGCGCCAGGCCGACCAACTTCCACGGCGTCGCGGTCTGGCCGAAGAACAGGAAGGCGGCAGCCAGTGACAGCAGCAGCGACAGGCGCTGTGCCACATCGCTGCGCACGATGCCGGCCACCGCCACCGCGCGGCCCAGCACCAGGAAGATCGAGGGCAGCACCACCGCCAGCGCCAGCAACGACAGCCACGGGGCATGTGGCGCGCGCAGCGCATCCAGCGGCGGCTGCAGCACCGCGGCGGTGAGCGTTGCCGCCACCAGATAGTTCCAGGTGACCATCTGCGAGACATCCAGCTGGCGGCGTCCAGCCACCTTCAACACCCCCGAAACCAGCACGCTGCAGATCACGGCCAAAGACAGGTAGAGCATGGGGCGGGCACAGGGCAGGGGCGGGGGACGGTATCATGGTGCCATGCACAAGCCCTCGTTCCCCGTCGCCCCCGGCGAAACCGCCTGTCTCCAACTGGATGGCCCGGCCGGCCCGCTGGAAGTGGTCGTCGACCTGCCCAAGGCCGACGCGCCGGTGCAGCCGATCGTGGCCATCGTCTGCCATCCGCTGTCCACCGAAGGCGGTACCCTGCACAACAAGGTGGTCACCATGACCGCCACCACCCTGCGCGAGCTGGGCATCGCCACGGTGCGCTTCAACTTCCGCAGCGTCGGCGCTTCGGCCGGTACCTTCGATGGCGGCGTGGGCGAGCAGGATGACCTGAAGGCGGTCGCCGCCTGGGTGCGCAGCCAGCGCCCGCACGACCGGCTGTGGCTGGCCGGTTTCAGCTTCGGTTCGTTCGTTTCGCTGAGGGCCGCTGCCGCGCTGCAGCCGGAGGCGCTGATCTCGATCGCGCCACCGGCCGGCCGCTGGGACTTCGATGGCATCGTACCGCCGGCGCGCTGGCTGGTGATCCAGGGCGAGCAGGACGAGATCGTCGACCCGCAGGCTGTCTACCAGTGGCTGGACACGCTGGAGTTCCCGCATGAGCTGGTGCGCATGCCCGAGACCAGCCACTTCTTCCACCGCAAGCTGATCGACCTGCGCGGCGCGCTGACCCACGGCGTGAAGCACTGGCTGGGCGCGGCGGCATGAGTGCAACCGAGCTGACCCCGTCGCAGCGGTACGCGGAAGGGGTCGCCCGTGGTGACTGGCAGGACGACCCGGCCCAGCATGCAGCGCTGGCCGAGCTGGACCGCATCCACCTGGGCCTGCTGGACAGTGCCGAGGACGGTTGGCTGGACCGCCTGTCCGCGTTCTGGAAGAAGCCCGAGCCGGTGAAGGGCCTGTACTTCTGGGGCGGCGTCGGCCGCGGCAAGACCTTCCTGGTCGACCTGTTCTACGACGGGCTGCCGATCAAGCAGAAGTACCGCACGCATTTCCACCGCTTCATGCGCAGCGTCCATGAGCGCCTGCGCGAGCACCAGGGCCAGAGCGACCCGCTGGCGAAGATCGCCCAGGAATGGCGCAGCAACCTGCGCGTGCTGGTGCTGGACGAGTTCTTCGTCACCGACATCGGCGATGCGATGCTGCTGGCGCGGCTGCTGGAGCGCCTGTTCGCCGAGGGCGTGACCCTGGTCACCACCTCCAACACCGCAGTGGAGAACCTGTACCTCAACGGCCTGCAGCGTGAGAGCTTCCTGCCGGCCATCGGCCTGCTGCAGCGCTTCTGCGTGGAGCTGTACGCAGAAGGCACCGAGGACTACCGGATGCGCGCGCTGACCCGCTCGCCGGTGTACCGCGCACCGTTGGCCGCCGACAGCGACGACTGGCTGGCCACGCGCTGGAGCGAACTGAGCGGCGGCCAACCGGCCAAGCCCGGCAACATCGAGATCGAGGGCCGCAAGATTCCGGTCCGCGGCCGCGGCAAGAGCATCGCCTGGTTCGATTTCGCCGCGCTGTGCGAGGGCCCGCGCGGGCCCTCGGACTACATCGAGATCGCGCACGAGTTCAACACGGTGCTGCTGGGCGGCATTCCCGCCTTCGATCGCCTGAACGAGGATGCCGCGCGCCGCTTCGTCAACCTGATCGACGAGTTGTACGACCGCCACGTCAACCTGGTCTGCACCGCCAGCACCTCGCCGGTCGAGCTGTACACCGGCCAGCGCCTGCAGGGCGCGTTCGAGCGCACCGCCTCGCGCCTGATCGAGATGCAGAGCGCCGAGTACCTGGGCACCCCGCACCGGGCGTGAGGGGGCCTGAGGGCGTGCGTTGCCGGCCAATGGCCGGCACGACCACCCCGGAATTCCGGTAGTGCCGGCCGCTGGCCGGCAATGATCGGGGGGGAGGGCGCAACGGCGTTTCCCTGCGGCCACTCCTCCGGCCCGGCCGACACATGCGGCCTCGCGTCGCTGCCTGGCGGGTGATCCCGACGTCCACCGGATGCCCACCACCTATCCACAGGGTTGTCCCTAGCCAGTTTCATCACTGTCATGTGAAGCTGTCATTGTTCCGTTTCCGCGGTGCGTTGTGCCACCGCAGTGACGCCTTTCGGGCTTGACTGCGCAGCCCGTTCCGGCAGGTCTGAAGCGTCTGATCAGGGCGCCGATGGCACGATCCTTGCGGCGCAAGGGATTGCCGAATTTCACTACATTTGGCGTTGACGGACCCCATTACCCCCACTATCTTGTGGCCGTCGGTCGCCGCAACCCCACGGCTGGGGGTTGGCCGCAGTCTCCATTGGCGATCGTCAACGGCAGTGGCAGGCGCAGGGTCTCATCCCCTGCGACGCCGTCCTGCCATCCTGGGCCGTCATGTCCCGGGCTGCGTCACCCCGATGCATCGAGCACCCCCAATCACGCCAAGAGGACATACGCCGTGAGCACCGAATCCAGCGCCACCATCGAGAAGGAAAGCGAATTCCTGTTGACGTCGCCGCCGACGGCCAACGCGATGAGTGTGACCAAGCGCAACGGGACCACCGAGCTGGTGGACCTGAACAAGATCGTGCGCGCGGTGCAGCGTTCCTCCGAAGGCCTGCACGCCGTTGACCCGATGCGCGTGGCCACCCGCACCATTTCCGGCCTGTACAACGGCGCCACCACCCGCGAGCTGGACGAACTGTCCATCCGCACCGCCGCCCTGCTGATCGGTGAAGAGCCCGAATACGGCCGCCTGGCTGCGCGCCTGCTGGCCAACTACATCGCCAAGGAAGTCTCCGGCCAGGAAATCTACGCCTTCTCGCAGTCGGTCAGCCGTGGCCATGAAGTCGGCCTGATCAACGACCGCCTGCTGAACTTCGTGCAGACCAATGCACGCAAGCTCAACGACGCCATCGACATCTCGCTGGACCTGAACTTCGATTACTTCGGCCTGCGTACCCTGTACGACCGTTACCTGCTGCGCCATCCGCACACCCGCAAGGTGATCGAGACCCCGCAGCAGTTCTTCCTGCGCATCGCCAGCGCGCTGAGCGAGGACGTGTCCGAGACCCTGGCGCTGTACAAGCGCATGGGCAACCTGGACTACCTGCCGTCCAGCCCGACCCTGTTCAACTCCGGCACCACCCACGAGCAGCTGTCCTCGTGCTTCCTGCTGGACTCGCCGCAGGACTCGCTGGAGTCGATCTATGCCAAGTACGGCGACATCGCCCAGCTGTCGAAGTTCTCCGGCGGCATCGGCGTCAGCTACACCCGCGTGCGTTCGCGTGGCTCGCTGATCAAGTCGACCAACGGCCACTCCAACGGCATCGTGCCGTGGCTGAAGACCATGGATTCGTCCGTGGCCGCGGTGAACCAGGGCGGCAAGCGCAAGGGCGCAGCCTGCGTGTACCTGGAAACCTGGCACGCCGACATCGAGGACTTCCTCGAACTGCGTGACAACACCGGTGACGAAGCCCGCCGTGCGCACAACCTGAACCTGGCCAACTGGGTGCCGGACCTGTTCATGAAGCGCGTCGAGGCCGACCAGGAATGGTCGCTGTTCGATCCGCGCGTCGTGCCGGAGTTCACCGACCTGTTTGGCGAAGCCTTCGAGGCTGCCTACCTGCAGGCCGAAGCCCAGGGCAAGGCCAGCCGCACCATCCCCGCGCGCAAGCTGTACGCCCGCATGATGCGTACGCTGGCCGAGACCGGCAACGGCTGGATGACCTTCAAGGACAAGTGCAACCGCGCCAGCAACCAGACCCTGCGTCCAGGCAACGTGATCCACCTGTCCAACCTGTGCACGGAAATCCTGGAAGTCACTTCCAACGATGAAACCGCAGTGTGCAACCTGGGTTCGATCAACCTGGGCAACCACTTCGACGAGCACAACGAGTTCGACTTCGACAAGCTGGCCGAGACCGTGCGCCTGGCCGTGCGCCAGCTCGACCGCGTCATCGACCTGAACTTCTACCCGATCGAAACCGCCCGCCGCGCCAACCTGCGCTGGCGTCCGGTCGGCCTGGGCTGCATGGGCCTGCAGGATGTGTTCTTCCGCAAGCGCCTGCCGTTCGACAGCGCCGAAGCCCGCGCGCTGTCGAAGAAGATCGCCGAAGCGATCTACTTCCACGCGCTGGAAACCTCCTGCGAGCTGGCCCAGGAACGCGGCAAGCACCCGTCGTTCAACGACACCCGTGCCGCCAGTGGCGAACTGCAGTTCGACGCCTGGAACGTGGTGCCGGAAGACACTGCGCGCTGGGATGCCCTGCGTGAGCGCATCAAGGAACACGGCCTGCGCAACTCGCTGATGATCGCGATCGCGCCGACCGCGACCATCGCCTCGATCGCCGGTTGCTACGAGTGCGTCGAGCCGCAGGTGTCCAACCTGTTCAAGCGCGAGACCCTGTCCGGTGACTTCCTGCAGGTCAACCGTTACCTGGTCAACGAGCTGAAGAAGCTGGGCCTGTGGACGCCGGAAATGCGCGATGCCATCAAGCTGGCCGAAGGCTCGATCGCCGGCGTGGCGCAGATCCCGGAAACGCTGCGCGAGGTCTACCGCACCGCGTGGGAACTGCCGATGCGTTCGCTGATCGACATGGCCGCCGAGCGTGGCGCCTTCATCGACCAGTCGGCCTCGCTCAACCTGTTCATGGAAAGCCCGAACATCGGCGCGATGTCCTCCATGTACATGTACGCCTGGAAGCAGGGCATCAAGACCACCTACTACCTGCGTTCGCGCCCGGCCACCAAGATCGCCAAGACGACGGTGAGTGCCGCCGCACCGGCCAAGGTGTTCAGCCCGGACGAAGCCATCGCCTGCTCGCTGGAAAACCCGGAAGCCTGCGAGGCCTGCCAGTAACACGCCGCGCGGTGGGTGCCGACCGTTGGTCGGCACTCGAACACCTCGCACCTGTAGAGCCGAGCCATGCTCGGCTGCAGCACGGAAACACCAAGGTAGCGCCGGGCCATGCCCGGCGTTTTGACCCGAGAATTCAAGGAAACACCCATGGCCGACAAGCCCAAGCAGATGCTGCTCGATCCCGGTTTTGAACTGACCCTGCGCCCGATGCGCTACCCGCAGTTCTATGACATGTACCGGAATGCGATCAAGAACACCTGGACGGTGGAAGAGATCAACTTCCAGATCGACATCACCGACCTGCACAGCAAGATGTCGCCGGGTGAGCGCCACCTGATCCACCGCCTGGTCGCGTTCTTCGCCACCGGCGATTCGATCGTGTCCAACAACCTGGTGCTGAACCTGTACCAGCACTTGAATGCGCCGGAAGCGCGCATGTACCTGTCGCGCCAGCTGTATGAAGAAGCACTGCACGTGCAGTTCTACCTGACCCTGCTCGACAACTACCTGCCGGATCCGGAAGAGCGCGCCAAGGCGTTCTCGGCGGTGGAGAACATCGACTCGATCAAGAAGAAGGCCGATTTCTGCTTCAAGTGGATCGACTCGATCCAGGACCTGACCCGCATCGAGACCCGCGAACAGCGTCGCCAGTTCCTGCTCAACCAGATCTGCTTCGCCGCCTGCATTGAAGGCCTGTTCTTCTTCGCTGCGTTTGCCTACGTGTACTACTTCCGTTCGCGCGGCCTGCTGCCGGGCCTGGCCTCGGGCACCAACTGGGTGTTCCGCGACGAAAGCGCGCACATGGAGTTCGCCTTCGAGTCGGTGCGCGTGGTGCGTGAGGAAGAGCCGGACCTGTTCGACGACGAGATGAAGCAGCAGGTCTACGACATGTTGGCCGAAGCCATCGAATGCGAAGTGCAGTTCGCCGAGGACGTGCTGTCCGGCGGCGTGGCCGGCATCTCGACCCGTGACATGCGCCAGTACCTGCAGCATTGTGCCGATCAGCACTTCGCCAAACTGGGCATGGAAAAGAAGTACAACGTGCGCAACCCGCTGCCGTTCATGGAACTGCAGGACGTGCAGGAACTGACCAACTTCTTCGAACGCCGCGTCTCGGCCTACCAGGTCGGCGTGCAGGGCGAAGTCGCCTTCGACATGAACTTCTGATCGAACCGGTCAGGCCTTTCGCAACGAAAAACCCCGGCCAATGCCGGGGTTTTTTGTTGCGCGCCTGGCTTTTGTAGAGTCGAGCCGTGCTCGACTGCTGTTCGCAAGAAAGTCGAGCATGGCTCGACTCTACAAAGCGCTAGCGCCGTCCTTCCACCGCCATGCGCACCGCCAGCCCGGCCAGCACCGTACCCATCAGCCAGCGCTGCACCCTCTGCCAGGTGGGGCGCGCGGCCAGGAAGCCGGCGATGCTGCCGGCGGCCAGCGCGATCAGGCCGTTCACGCTGACGCTGACCAGGATCTGGGTGCAGCCCAGCACGATCGACTGCATCAGCACACTGCCTTCGCTGTCCGGATGCAGGAACTGCGGCAGCAGCGACAGGTACATCACCGCCACTTTCGGGTTCAGCAGATTGGTCAGCAAGCCCATCGTGAACAGTCTGCGCGGGCTGTCCTGCGGCAGCTCGCGCACCGCGAACGGCGAACGGCCGCCGGGCTTCAGCGCCTGCCACGCCAGGTACAGCAGGTACAGCGCGCCACCGATGCGCAGCGCCTCATAGGCGAACGGCACGGTCATCAGCAGGGCGGTGATGCCCAGTGCCGCGCACAGCATGTAGAACACGAAGCCCAGCGCCACCCCGCCCAGCGAGATCAGCCCGGCGAGCGGCCCTTGGCAGATCGAGCGCGAGATGACGTAGATCATGTTCGGCCCGGGCGTGAGCACCATGGCCAGCGAAACCAGCGCAAAGGCCAGCAGGTCGGAAAGTGCGGGCATGGGCGGTCCTGGCAGTGGGCGTGGCGCAGTGTAGCGTCGCCTGCACGGGGCCTGGCTTAAAATTGACGGACCCCACACCGAAGCCCCCCCATGACCCCGATCCCCGAGACCGTGCCGCCCACCGAAGTGCGCATGGCCGAAATCGTCTTCCCCAACCACACCAATCACCTCGGCACCCTGTTCGGTGGCCAGGCATTGGCGTGGATGGACAAGGCCGCCTTCCTGGCCGCCGCCCGCTATTCGCGCCGCACCGTGGTGACCGCGCGCAGCGACCAGGTCGACTTCAAGCTGCCGATCCGCATCGGCCAGATGGTGGAAACCATCGGCCGCATCGTCGAAGTCGGGCGCAGCTCGATGAAGGTCGAGGTGGAACTGGTCGCCGAGGACCTGCACAGCGGCGAGCGCAAGCTGTGTACCCGCGGCCACTTCGTGATGATCGCGCTGGACGAGGACGGCCACCCGATCGCGGTGCCGCCGCTGCCGGCCGCCTGAGCCGGCGCTTGCACGGGCGCTGCGGCGCCCCCATCTGGCAGCCATGACCTCGCCGCTGACCGACTTCATCGACCGCGCCCAGCGCCTGTTCGTGCTGACCGGCGCCGGTTGCAGCACCGCCTCGGGCATTCCCGACTATCGCGATACCGACGGCCAGTGGAAACGCACGCCGCCGGTGACCTACCAGGCGTTCATGGGCGAAGCGGGTACCCGCCAGCGCTACTGGGCGCGCAGCCTGCTGGGCTGGCCGCGCTTCGGCCTGGCCCGGCCCAACGGTACCCACCAGGCCCTGGCCGCACTGGAAAACAGCGGCAAGCTGCAGCTGCTGCTGACCCAGAACGTGGACGGCCTGCACCAGCGCGCCGGCAGCCACAAGGTGATCGACCTGCATGGCCGCCTGGACCGGGTGCGCTGCATGGGCTGTGAGCGCCGCAGTGGCCGCGAGGATTTCCAGCAGCGGCTGCTGGACGCCAATCCGGGCTGGGATGCGCTGGAGGCCGGTATCGCGCCCGATGGCGATGCCGATCTGGAGACCGATTTCTCCACGTTCGTGGTGCCCGATTGTCCGTACTGCGGCGGCCTGCTGAAGCCGGATGTGGTGTTCTTCGGCGAGAACGTGCCGCGTGAACGGGTGGCGGCGGTGCACGATCACCTGCAGCAGGCCGACGCCGTGCTGGTGGTGGGCTCGTCACTGATGGTCTATTCCGGCTTCCGCTTCGTGCAGGCGGCCGCGAAGGCAGGGTTGCCGGTAGCGGCGCTGAACCGAGGCCGCACCCGAGCCGACGACCTGCTGTTGTTCAAGGATGAGCGGGACTGCGCTGAAGCGCTGGCCACGTGGGCTGCGCGCTGAGCCGAGCACGGGCTCGGCTCTACAAGGGGCGAGGGCTTCTGTAGAGCCGGGCGCACGCTCGGCTGCTGCAGGTCACGCGAAACAGCGATCCATCCAGATGGTTGATCCGCGAGCCGCGCAGCGGTGCAATACGCACCCCCTACGTCGTTCATCACCGTCTTGAGCCAGCTGTTCTCGCCGATTTCGTTCGGCCCCCTGACCCTGTCCAACCGCATCGTCATCGCGCCGATGTGCCAGTACTCCGCCGAGGACGGCCGCGCCAGCGACTGGCACGCCATGCACCTGGGCAACCTGGCGCAGTCCGGTGCCGGCCTGCTGATCCTGGAAGCCACCGCCGTCGAACCGCGCGGCCGCATCAGCTGGGCCGACCTGGGCCTGTGGGACGATGGCACCGAGGCCGCGCTGGCACAGGTGCTGGCCAGCGTCCGCCGCTGGTCGCCGATGCCATTGGGCATCCAGCTCGGCCACGCCGGTCGCAAGGCCTCGGTGAAGCGCCCGTGGGACGGCGGCGGCCAGCTGCCGGCCGATGATGCGCGTGGCTGGGCCACGGTGGCGCCGTCGCCGCTGCCGTTCCATGCCGCCGATCCGGCACCGCAGGAACTGGACGAGGCCGGCATCGCCGAGGTGATCGCCGCCTTCGCCGCCAGTGCGGTGCGCGCCGAGCGCCTGGGCTTCGAGCTGATCGAGCTGCATGCCGCGCACGGCTACCTGCTGCACCAGTTCCTGTCGCCGCTGAGCAACCGCCGCACCGATGGCTATGGCGGCTCGCTGCCGAACCGCCTGCGCCTGCTCGTGGAAGTGTTCGACGCGGTGCGTGCGGCGGTATCGGACAGGATCGCCGTGGGCGTGCGCATTTCCGCCAGCGACTGGGTCGAGGGTGGCTGGGATCTGGTGCAGAGCGAAGCGCTGGCCCAGGTGCTGGATGCGCGCGGCTGCAACTTCCTGCACGTTTCCAGCGGTGGCCTGGACGAGCGCCAGAAGATCACCGTCGGTCCCGGCTACCAGGTGCCGTTCGCCGCGGCGATCAAGGCCAAGGTACGCATGCCGGTGATCGCGGTGGGCATGATCACCGAACCGGAGCAGGCCGAATCGATCCTGCGCCATCGCCACGCCGATGCGGTAGCGCTGGCACGCGGCATCCTCTACGACCCGCGCTGGCCGTGGCACGCTGCTGCCGCATTGCGCGACAGCGTGGAACCGGCGCCGCAGTACCTGCGCTGCGAGCCGCGCGAGGCGCGTGGCGTGTTCAAGGCGCGCTGAGGTTCACACCCGCCAGGCCGGCGCCATGCCGGCCTGCAGGTGCTCGAACAGCGCGCGGATCTTGGCGGTGAAATCGCGGCGGTCGCTGACGCAGAAGTAGACCTCCATCGGTTCCGGGCGCCACGCGGTGTCGGCGCCGAACACCGCCTGCAGGCGGCCATCGCGCAGGTACGGCTCGGCCACGAATGCGGCGAGCCGGGTGATGCCGGCACCGGTCGCCGCCAGCGTCGCCAGCGCATCGATGTCATCGCAGACCATGCTCGGTGGCAGCGCGGCGTCCACGCGCTGGCCGTCCTTCAGCAGACCCCAGCGCAGCGGTCGGCCATCGGTGGGGAAGCGGTGCAGCAGCCCGCGATGGCGACCCAGTTCGGCGGGTTCCTGCGGCGTGCCATGGGCCTGCAGGTAGGCTGGCGCGGCACAGAACACGAACGGCACGCGCGCCAGCTGCCGTGCGACGACGCCGTCTTCCAGCTGCGCGCCGATGCGGATGCTGGCATCCACCGCCTCTGGACCATGCTGCACGGCGCGGTCGGTCAGGCGCAGCTCCAGCTGCAGTTGCGGGTAGCGCTGCTGCAGTGACGGCAGCAGCGGTGCCAGCACGTGGCGGCCGAAGGCGCTGCTGCTGGCGATGCGCAGGGGCCCGGCCGGTTCGATATCACCGGCAGTGACCCTCGCCTGCGCGCGCGCCAGGTCGCCCTCGATATGGCGCACCTGCGCCAGGTACAGCGCGCCGGCCTCGCTGAGGGCGAGTTGGCGCGTACTCCGGTTCAGCAGCCTTACGCCCAGATGCGCCTCCAGCCGGTGGATGTTCTGGCCGACTGCGGTGGCGCTGATGCCAAGGATGCGGGCCGCAGCGGCAATGCTGCCGGTCTCTGCGGTGCGGGTGAAGCTGCGGATCAATTGCAACAGGTTCATGACCGGCCAGCTTGCCACGGGATCGGCCAAGTATCGCTTGGGACAGAACCAAGCCCTTCGCTTGCATCGGTGACCATCGCTCCGATCGACACCCTGCTGCCCTACACTGTGGCGATGCGCCCCGACTCCATCCTCACCCTGTCCTGCCCCGACCGTACCGGCATCGTCTACCGTGTGTCCGGCCTGTTGTTCGACCACGGCTGCAACATCCTCGACGCCCAGCAGTTCGGTGACGAGGAGAGCGGCCGCTTCTTCCTGCGCGTGCATTTCGACCGCGACGCCGGCCTGCCGCTGGAGACCGTGCATGCCGCGATGGCCAAACTTGCCGAAGGCTTCGGCATGGACTGGCAGCTGCATGACGGCCGCCGCCGGGCACGCCTGCTGGTGCTGGTCAGCAAGCAGGGGCATTGCCTCAACGACCTGCTGTTCCGCGCCCACAGCGGCCAGCTGAAGGTCGACATCGCGGCAGTGGCGTCCAACCACGCCGACTTCGCGCCATTGGCCGCGTCCTACCAGGTACCGTTCCACCACCTGCCAGTGACCGCCGATACGCGTGCGGTGCAGGAGCAGCAGATCATCGACCTGGTCGAGCGTGAGCGCATCGACCTGGTGGTGCTGGCGCGCTACATGCAGATCCTGTCACCCACGCTGTGCCGTGCGCTGGCCGGCCGTGCGATCAACATCCACCACAGCTTCCTGCCCAGCTTCAAGGGCGCGCAGCCCTATCACCAGGCGCACGCGCGCGGGGTCAAGATCATCGGTGCCACCGCGCACTACGTCACCGAGGATCTGGACGAAGGCCCGATCATCGAACAGGACGTGGCCCGCGTCGACCACGCCATGGCGCCGCGCGAGCTGGTGCGGCTGGGCAGCGACACCGAATCGCTGGTGCTGGCACGCGCGGTTCGCCGCCATGTGGAGCACCGCATCCTGCTCAATGGGCACCGCACGGTGGTGTTCCGGTAATCGCCCATCCCGCGTCCGCCGGGCATGGCCCGGCGCTACCACGGGTGCTATCCGGTAGTGCCGGCCGCTGGCCGGCAACTGCAGGGATCTCTGCAGTTGCCGGCCAGCGGCCGGCACTACCGAATCCTGATTTCATCCAATGAAAAGCCCCCGGTTCGGCCGTCCCGCGATCTGTAGGGGGCGTAGTTAGGGGGCTGGATGAATCGATTGTGTTGTTGTGGGCAGGAGCGCGAAAGCGGCATAAGCGACGTGCGCGGTAGCGCCGGGCCATGCCCGGCGGTCACGCCTCAGGCGATCGCGATCCCTGCCTTGCCCAGCGCTTCGCGCACCATCGCGTCGTTGGCCTCGGTCACCGGCCGGGTCAGGTCCCACAGGAACTTCACCCGGAAGCCGGATTTCACCGCGTCCTGCGCGCTCCACAGCACGCAGTAGTCGCGGGCCAGACCGCACACGTGCACCTCGCGGATGCGGCGCTCATGCAGCCAGCCGGCCAGGCCGGTGGCCGGGCGCTCGCCATCGGGGCCGTGGTTCTCGCGGAAGGCGCTGTACGAGTCCACCTGTGGGCGGGTGCCCTTGCGCAGGATCAGGTCGGCCACGGTCCAGTCCACGCCCGGGTGCAGGTCGGCACCCGCGCTGCCCTGCACGCAGTGGTCCGGCCACAGGGTCTGCGGCTGCGCGTGCAGCAGGATGGTTTCGAACGGTCGCTTGCCGGGGTGCTGGCTGGCGAACGAGGCGTGGTCGGCCGGGTGCCAGTCCTGAGTCGCCACCACGGTGCGGTAGCGACGCTGTGCCAACAGATCGCCAATCGGTGTTACCAGCGCATCGCCCTGGTCGCAGGCCAGCGCACCGCCGGGCATGAAGTCCGGCTGCAGGTCGATCACCAGCAGGGCGACATCGGCGGGCAGGGCGGTCATGGCAGGTCCACTACAACGTAAAGGAGTGACCAGCGTGGCCGCCTCGGCGGCACAGGTCAATCGCCCTGCGGCGCCTCAGCGTCCTGCCCGTAGTACAGCAGGCCGATCCGGATCCGCTCGCGGCCGTTCTCTCGGCGATGGCGGTTGGCATCGCGCAGCGAGTACACGCAGCCGCAGTACTCCTGCTGGTAGAACTGCTCGCGCTTGCTGATCTCGATCATGCGGCTGGCACCGCCGCCCTTGCGCCAGTTGTAGTCCCAGTACTGCAGGCCTTCATAGCGCGACGCCGCACGGATGCCGCAGTCGTTGATCTGCGCCATGTTCTTCCAGCGCGAGATGCCCAGCGACGAACTGATGGTGTCGTAGCCGTGCTCGTGCGCGTACAGCGCGGTGCGTTCGAAACGCATGTCGAAGCACATCGTGCAGCGGATGCCGCGCTCGGGCTCGTTCTCCATGCCACGCGCACGGCTGAACCAGTTGTCGGTGTCGTAGTCGCAGTCGATGAATGGAATGCCGTGCTGCTCGGCGAAGCGGATGTTCTCCTGCTTGCGCAGCTCGTACTCCTTCACCGGGTGGATGCTGGGGTTGTAGAAGAAGATCGCGTAGTCGATCCCGGAAGCGGTGATCGCCTCCATCACTTCGCCCGAGCACGGCGCGCAGCACGAATGCAGCAGCAGGCGTTTGCCATCGGCGGGCAGGGTCAGGGTGGGGCGTTGGAACTCGGTCATCGTGGCGTGCGTCAGGGCGTGGGAGCGGTCTGGCCGGTTACCGTGAACAGGACGCGCGCGGCCACGCCGCCTGCACATGCAGGCTGGCGATGGCCCCGGCACCCTCCCCGCGGAGAGTCCAGGTCGAATCAGGGGACGGTCGTGTCCCCCGGCCGGGGCCGGTATTCGGGCTGATGGACACGGGCCGCAGCCCACCTACTCCCTGCCGCTTCCCAGGCGCGAGCCCAGTGCTGTTGGCAGGATTCGTTTCCATTCACCGCTGCGGGGCAGCTCCGGAATGGGCGCACGAAGCGCCTTCACCGGATTCCCGTTTAACTCCCTGCCGCCATCCAGCCACGGCAGGGATACCTTCGGCGTGTGCAAGGTGGACCTGTTGGCTGCAGGGGTCAAGGCCCGGGGTCGGATCCCCGTTGCCCCGCAACGGGCCCTGCCCCCCGCAAATGCCTTCAGCGCCCCGCTGCGGCCCGGGCCCGGATGTCGTCCAGCCGCTGGTCGTGCAGCAGGCGCCCGTTCTCCCACACGGTCACCATTGCATCCTCGAAGCCGGTCGGCAGCGCCTCGTCACCGCTGGGAGGCAACGCCACCGTGTGCAGGCTGCCGTCATCCAGGCGCCGCAGCAGGCGCATGCGGCCACGCTTGCTGGTCTTGCCGGCATCGGTGACCGGATCCTTGTAGACGTCGATCCACGCACCCTCGACCCGTGCTGCCGAGCACTTCAGCGCGAACTTCTGGGTGTCGCGGTCCAGCCGCTGCAACAGCGCGCCGCCCATGCCGAAGGCCACGTTGTCGGCCGAATAGCCGTCGCCGGTGATGCGCTGCAGGATGGCGCGGATCGTATCCGGGTTGATGCCATCGCCCTGGATCACCCGCACGTGGTTGAGTACGCGGTAGCCCTTGCCGTTGAGGGTGTGGCCGAACGCTTCATCCAGCCGGCGCAGGCTTTCGGCCACCACGTCCACCGGGTCACCCGAGTCGGGGCGGATGACCAGGGTGGCGCCCGAAGCGATCACTTCATCACGCAGCGTCGTGCCCCAGTGCTCACTGATCGCGCGGTAGATGTCATAGCTGTCCGACACCACTGCCACGATCGCGCCCGGCTTGCCGAACTGGCGCAGCATGTTGCGGTAGGCGTCCACTTCGCGCTCGCGGCCCCAGCTGGTGATGGTGCTGTGCTCGGCGGCAGGAATCGAATAACCGGCCATTGGCGCGTGATAGTGCGCGCGGGCCAGGCACAGGGCCGATACAGTGTCGGTGCCGAGGAAGTTGACCAGGTGTGCGGCACCGCCCAGCGCGGCCGATTCCAGGCTCGATACACCGCGGGCGCCGAAGTCGTGCAGCTTGAACGGCAGCTGCCCCTGCGGATCGTCGCTGGTCTGCTGCAGGAACGCAGCAATGGTCTGCCGTGCATGCCAGCTGATGGTGGCCACGGTGACCGGGTACCACACGCGCAGCAGCAGTGTTTCCAGGTACGACGGCACCCAGAACGCAGCCGGGTCGGTCGACTCGACGGTCATCAGTGCCTGGTGGGTGGGTACCACGCTGCCCTCGGGCACGGCACGGATGCGCACCGGCAGGTGGCCGCCGAGCCGATCGACGATATCGCGCCAGCCGGCTTCGTTGAACGGCTCGCCATGGGCGGCGAATACCGCAGCAGCGTCGTCGATGTCAGCGTGGGTGACCGGCCGTGCCAGCGCGTCCTTGAGGATCGCCTGCAGGCCGAAGAACACCGTGCGATCGTGCAGGCCGCCACGTGATTCCACGTAGAAGAACGTGGCATCGGTACCCGGCGGGTACTGCAGCCAATGGCTGGCCTTGTAGCTGTCGGTGTTGAGGAGAAGGTTATCGAGGTAGTGCATGACGGAAGCTCCTTCGCGTCGAGTGACACCAGCGGTCTATCCGCCGGTGGGGAGAGCCGGGCAGGTCAGCCGCGGCCGAGGAAATACTCCAGGATGTGCAGGTGGTCTTCGAACAATTGCGGGCCCATGTCCAACGCCTCACTCACCGGTATCCAGCGCGCCTTGTCGGCGTCGTCGCCACCGCGCACCGGCGGCAGGTCACCGGCCGGGAATTCGAAGTGGAAACCGTGGGTGATGGTGCGGCCGCGCTGGCTGCGGTCGGGGTGGTCGAATACCTGCTGGCCCTTCAGCGAACCCTTCAGCACCGGCAGCGGAATCTTAAGGCGGGTTTCCTCGCGCAGTTCGCGCAGGCAACTGTCCAGCAGGCTCTGCTCCTGGCCAACGAAACCGCCGGGCAGCGCCCACAGGCCCTTGCCGGGCTCCGAACGGCGCCGTACCAGCAGCACGTGGCCCGAATGCACCACCACCGCATCGGTGGTGACGAAGGTGGGCGCGTAGGGCGCATCCTTCCAGGCGGCCTTGTACTGTTCGATGAAGCGGTACTCGGCCACCAGCTGGGCATACGCAGGCGCGCTTTTGCGGAACGCTTCGAGCATGTCGTACACCGGCGCCGGCACATTGCCACGCAGCATCAGCAGCGCGCCGTGGAAGTCGACGTCGCCGGCTTCGAACAGGTAGCGCCGCAGCTCGGTGGCCGACAGGGTGGCGGTGTGCTGCACGTCCACCAGCGGCCATTGCGGGAACTCCCGCAGGTAGTAGCTGGAGGCATCCTTGTCCATGCCGATCAGGCCCACCTTTGCATCGGCGGCGGCACCGTCGTTGCGCAGGGCGTCGGCCACCTGGCGCTGCACATTGGCGATCCACTGTGCTTCGTTGTACAGGTGGTCACGCAGCGGGCGGATCAGCAGGCGGTCGGTGTGGCCATCGAGGGCGGCCTGGATCATCACGGCGCGTTCGGCCACGGTCCAGGGATTGCGGAGGCTGCGGGGGGTATCGGCAGAGCCGACCAGGAAGATCAGCTTGCGGGCCCGGCTCAGGGCCAAGCGGGCAACGGCGGCGTGGCCGTTGTGGAAGGGCTCGAATCGCCCGATGAAGACGAGATAGTCGAATTCCATGAGAATCCCTCATGTCGTTGTGGCAGCCGCGGGTCTGTCCCTTGGCTTGCTGCAGATGCTACGCCGATGGTGGAGCCGGTCAAGCCTGCAGGCCTGCCATCTGCTGAACGCCGCAGATTCCTGCCCGGACTGCGGTGGTGTTCTCAGGCCCTGAGAAGCCGCTGCGCCATACTGGCATCCACGCGGCGGACGGTAGGCTCGGGGGCAAGACGGTGGCGGACAAGTACTGCGATCTGGTCATGAAAGGCGGCATCACCAGCGGCATCGTGTACCCCAACGCGGTACTGGCGCTGGCACGCGAGTATCGGTTCAAGAGCATCGGCGGCACCTCTGCCGGCGCCATCGCTGCGGCGGTGGCGGCTGCGGCGGCATACGGTGATCGGCGCCAGCAGGCCGGCGAGCACCTGCCCGGTGATGCCGGTTATGGCGGGCTGTCGGCGGTGTCGGCGCAGTTGTCGCGGCGGGGGTTCATCTACAGCCTGTTCCAACCGGCGCGGGGCGCGCGTGCGGCCTATCGGCTGCTGGTGGTGCTGACCGGCAATGCCAGCTTGCCGCACAAACTGCTGTGCCTGGCGGTGGCGGTATTCGAGATCGCGCCGCTGGAAGTGCTGGTGTCGCTGGCGCTGCTGCTCGGTCTGGGCGGGTGGGGCGGTGGTTGGAGCGGCGTGGCCGCGACGCTGCTGCCGTCGCTGCTGTGCGCCTACGGTGCAGGCGTGGCCGGAGCCGCGCTGCGCGTGGCGCGCGTGGCCCGGCGCAACCTGCTGGGCCTGTGCAGTGGCCTCGGTCGCGATGCACGTAAACCGGCATTGACCGAGTGGCTGCATGAATGCCTGCAGCAGTTGTCCGGCAAGCCGCTGGATGCACCGCTGACCTTTGCCGACCTGCATGACGCGCCGCGCTATGCCGGCGAGCCGGACAGCCCGCATGCGATCAGCCTGCAGATGATCACCACCTGCGTATCGCACAACGAACCACGCACACTGCCGCTGGGCGGCGCGCAGTTCTGGTTCCTGCGCGAGGAGTTCGAGCAGTTGTTCCCCGCCAGCGTGGTGCAGTGGCTGGTGACGGAGGCCGGCCCGCCGCTGGAGGTGGAAGGGCGCCGGTACTACCACCTGCCGCAGGGTCCGAAGCTGCCGGTGCTGGTGGCCACGCGCATGAGCCTGAGCTTCCCGTTGCTGATCAGCGCGGTGCCGCTGCATGAGCCCTCGCGCCGCGAACGCCGCTGCGAACCCACTGCACCTGCCGCCGATCAGGAACACAACGTGGCCGACAGCATGGAAGGGCTGACCAGCGCCGGGCAGACCTGCGGCCCGGTGATTACCGCGTTCCGCATCTGCTGGTTCTCCGATGGTGGCATCAGCAGCAACTTCCCGATCCATCTGTTTGATGCCGCGCTACCGCGCTGGCCGACCTTCGCCATCAACCTGGTCTACCCGCAGCATGCCGAGGACGTGGGCCGTGGCAGTGATGGCCGACAGGCGCTGGAACGTGCCGTGTTCCTGCCCACCGAAAACCGCCACGGTTGGCAACGGCATTACCAGTCCATTGCCACGCCGCTCGCCGCAGCCGAGCTGGGGCGCTTCCTGTTCGCAGTCGTGGCGACCATGCAGAACTGGCGTGACCTGCTGCAGGCACGCGCGCCGGGTTACCGCGACCGTATCGTGCACGTCAGCCTGCAGGGCGACGAAGGCGGCATGAACCTGGACATGCCGCAGGAGGTGCTGACCCGCATCGCCGACAAGGGCAGCCTGGCGGGCGCGCGCTTCTGTTCGTTCTCGTTCGGGAACCACTACTGGATCCGCTGGCGCAACCTGGCCTCGGCCTATCAGCGCTACACGCTGGAAGTGGCGCGTACCGACGACCCGGCGCAGCAGGTGCTGGCCTATCGCGCGGCGTACTCGATGGTTGCCCGTGGCGAGCCGGCACCGCCGTCGTACAAGCTCGGCTCGGAAGACAAACGTCGCGGCTCGCAGCAGCTGTGGGCGCAGATGGTCGAGCAGGGCCGCACGTGGGAAGACCTTGGCCCGGACCTGACCGACGGCGCACCGCGCCCGCTGCCGCAGATGAAGGTCACGCCGATCTACTGACCCGGTAGTAGATCCACGCCATGCGTGGATGAACGTCCATCGAAATCGAATATTTCGAACATTCATCGAAGAGCATCCACGCATGGCGTGGATCTACCGCGTCGACCAAGGTCGACACCTACCAGAGCAATACGTCGTTCCGACAGATGGAAGGAAACTGTCGAAGGCGGGGTGGTGTCGGATTGCGGGGTGTCCGCGGCATGGATGCCGCGGCCAAGCCCCCAGGGATGAAGTGACCCCCGGGAGTTGGACATCAGATCCGACCCCGAGGGATACATGAACAGATACGACGCGCGTTTCAAACTGCAGGTCGCCAAACAGGCCTGCAAGACCTCCACATCGGTCAAAGCCGTTGCTCGTCGCTACGGCCTGGAGTTCTCCACGGTCAGGCGCTGGGTGGCGACCTATCGGCTGCATGGTTGGCGGGGATTTCATCGCCAGTCCCAGTCCTATGACCTCGCATTCAAGCTGGCTGTCCTGAAGAAGATGGGCCAGGACGGCATGTCCGGGCGGGAGGCCACCACTTACTTTCAAATTGGCGATGCCGGCGCGGTGGGTCGGTGGCGTCGCCTGTATGCTCAAGGCGGTGCCCAAGCGCTGGCACCACCTCCGCCGCCGCCCCGAAAGCCGATGAAAAAGACCCGTTCGTCCAAGCCACCTGAGGAAATGAGCCGCGATGAGCTGCTCAAGGAAGTTGCCTATCTGCGTGCGGAGACCGACTACCTAAAAAAACTCGATGCCTTGATCCGGGAAGAGCAGGCGGCGCAGGACGCAAAGCGCAAGCCATCCAAGGATTGAGGCAGGTTCATCCGCTGTCGCTTCTGCTCGAAGCGGCAGAGCTGTCACGCAGTACGTTCTATTACCAGAACCATGTCCTGGCCCATCCGGATCAGGATGAGGCAGCCCTGTGCGAGCGCATCCGGGCAATCTACGATCAAAGCCAAGGGCGCTATGGGTATCGCACGGTGACGCTGGAACTGGCCAATCAGGGCCATCGGACCAATCACAAGCGGGTACAGCGCCTGATGGGGGAGATGGGCCTGAAATCACGGGTACGCGTGAAGCGCTACCGGTCCTTCAAAGGGGCCGCCAATGTTGTGGTTGGCAATGACCTCAATCGCCAGTTCCATGCCGAGCGGCCCAACCAGAAGTGGGTGACTGACGTCACCGAGTTCAAGGTGCAAGGCATGAAGCTGTACCTGTCGCCGATCATGGACCTCTACAACGGTGAAATCGTGGCTTATCAGATCAAGCGCCAGCCTGTGTTCGATCTGGTAGGTCAGATGCTGGAGGAGGCCATCAAGAAGCTTTCGCCGGATGAGCGGCCAATGATCCACTCCGACCAGGGCTGGCAGTACCAGCATGAGAACTACCGGCACATGCTGGAAAAGCACTCGTTGAAGCAAAGCATGTCCCGACGTGGCAACTGCTTGGACAATGCGGCAATGGAAAGCTTCTTCGGGACGCTGAAGTCGGAGTTCTTCTACCTGAACAGCTTTGACAGCATCGAAAGCCTGGAGGCCGGGCTGGTGGAGTACATCAAGTACTACAACCAAGAGCGAATCAGATTGAAATTGAAGGGGCTAAGCCCGGTAAAGTACCGGGAACAGGCCCAAGCAGCCGCCTGACCCCACCGTCCAAGTCTCGGGGGTCACTTCAGGACGGGTTCACGGCGTCCCCGCAATCCGACACCGCCCCGCAATCCCACGGAATGCCAGCTTTTGCTGTTGCTTCGGCTTCGGCTTCGGCTTCGGCTTCGGCAGGTGCAGGGCGCAGCCCTGCCGAACCAACCCTACCTGCCCGGCAACTGCGCGAACGCGCGCTGCATGCAGTCCTCGCGCGGGCACACGCGGCAACCCGGCCCGATCGATACCGAATTGCCCGGGCTCTGCACATCCAGCCCCAGTGAATACACCAGCCGCTCGGCATGCTGCAGATCGCAGCCCAGCGCCACCGCGAAGGTCTTGCGCGGCTGGCCATGGCCCACCGGGCCACTGCTGACCTGCCGCGCCAGCCAGAAATGACGGCGGCCATCGGGCATGCGCGCGGTCTGGGTAAGGATGCGCCCGGGCTGGTTGAACGCCTCGTAGACGATCCACAGCGGGCACGAGCCGCCCACCTGCGAGAAATGGAAGTCGGTGGCCGAATGGCGCTTGGACACATTGCCGGCACGGTCTACGCGGATGAAGAAGAACGGCAGGCCGGGCGCACTGCGCCGTGCCAGCGTGCTCAGCCGGTGGCAGACCGCCTCGAAGCCGACGCCGAACTGGTGCGCCAGCAGTTCGATGTCGTAGCTGCTGGCCTCGGCCGCACGCAGGAAGCGCATGTAGGGCATGACCAGCGCGCCGGCGAAGTAGTTCGAAAGACCCACCCGCGCCTGCGCGATGCGCGCGTCATCGGTGAAGCCCGCACGCGCCACCACCGCGTCGATCTGCGGCAGGTAGCCGTGCAGGGCCAGTTCGGCGGCCATCTGGAACGCCTGCTGGCCTGGCTCCAGGTAGTCCGGCAGCCACAACCGGCGCGTGCCGGCATCGTAATGGCGCTTCTCGCGCCCGGCCTGCAGTGCGGCCACTTCCACCAGCACGCCGTGGCGGTCGGCCAGCAGCTGGCGCAAGCGCGGCGCCACATGCCCAGGCGATAGCCCCCACTCGGCGAACAGGCGCTCGGCCAGTTCGTCCAGCTCGGGAATATGGTTGTGCATGCGGTTGAAGAACTCGCGCACCTGGTCGCCGGCCGGCAGGGTGCTGCCGGCGCCGGGCTCGCCCAGCTGGAACTCCAGCGCGGCGGCATGCTCGCGCAGTGCCAGGTGGCGGCGGTGCAGGTCCAGCAGCGCACGGCTGACCTGCGGCAGGTTGCCCGCCAGGGCGCGCAGTTCGGTGGCACTGACTTCGGCCAGGCCCAGGTCGCGCAGGGTCTCGCCCAGCGCTTCCTGCAGCGCGGCGGGCTCATCTTCGTCGAACAGCGCCGAAACATCCCCGAGTACCTGGCCCAGCTTCTTCTGCACGGCCGGGGTCAGTGGACGCTTGTTGCGCTCAATCTGGTTCAGGTAGCTGGCCGACAACCCCAGTGCCCGCGCCAGGTCAACCTGGCTGTAGCCGCGCTGTTCGCGCAGCCGCAGCAGGCGCAGGCCGAGTTGCCGCTGGGGAGCTGAGGGATTCACAGAATTAACAGGAATCGTGGGGCGTGTTGGCCAGATTAAGCGGATTCAGCCCGGAAATCGAGGTGGATGCTGTGAATAATGCCAAGCATCTTTCGCACCCTGTGGGATTGTCGTCATGACTGTTGCAGCGCCCCGTATCCGCATGCTGATCGATGGCCAGTTCGTTGAATCGGCCACCTCCCACTGGCAGGACGTGATCAATCCGGCCACCCAGGACGTGCTGGCCAAGGTGCCCTTCGCCACCACCGGCGAAGTGGACGCCGCCGTCGCCGCCGCCAAGGAAGCTTTCAAGACCTGGCGCAAGACCCCGATCGGCACCCGCGCGCGCATCTTCCTGAAGTACCAGCAGCTGATCCGCGAGAACATGAGCGAGCTGGCCCACATCCTCACCGCCGAACAGGGCAAGACTCTGCCCGACGCCGAAGGCGATGTGTTCCGCGGCCTGGAAGTGGTCGAGCACGCCGCCGCCATCGGCAACCTGCAGCTGGGCGAGCTGGCCAACAACGTGGCCAATGGCGTGGACACCTACACGATCATGCAGCCGCTGGGCGTGTGCGCTGGCATCACCCCGTTCAACTTCCCGGCGATGATCCCGCTGTGGATGTTCCCGATGGCGATTGCGACGGGCAACACCTTCATCCTCAAGCCGTCCGAGCAGGACCCGATGGTCACCATGCGCCTGGTCGAGCTTGCCCTGGAAGCCGGCATTCCGAAGGGCGTGCTGAACGTCGTCCACGGCGGCGAGGAAGTGGTCAACGCGATCTGCGACCACCCGGACATCAAGGCCGTGTCGTTCGTCGGTTCTACCCGCGTCGGCACCCACGTCTACAACCGCGCCTCGCTGGCCGGCAAGCGCGTGCAGTGCATGATGGGTGCCAAGAACCACGCCGTGGTGCTGCCGGACGCCAACAAGGAACAGACCCTCAACGCGATGGTCGGTGCCGCCTTTGGTGCCGCGGGCCAGCGCTGCATGGCCGCCTCCACCCTGGTGCTCGTCGGTGAGGCGCGCAACTGGGTGCAGGACCTGGTCGAAAAGGCCAAGACGTTGAAGGTCAGCGCCGGCACCGTGTCCGGCACCGACGTCGGCCCGGTCATTTCCTGCAGCGCCCGCGAGCGCGTGGAAGGCCTGATCGCCTCGGGCGTGGAGCAGGGCGCCAAGCTGGTACTCGACGGCCGCAACCCGCAGGTCGATGGCTTCGAGAAGGGCAACTTCGTCGGCCCGACCATCTTTGCCGGTGTCACCACCGACATGCGCATCTACCAGGAAGAAATCTTCGGGCCGGTGCTGGTCATCCTCGAAGCAGAAACGCTGGAAGACGCCATCGCGATGGTCAACAGCAACCCGAACGGCAACGGCACCGCACTGTTCACCCAGTCCGGCGCGGCCGCGCGCAAGTTCCAGGAAGACATCGACGTCGGCCAGGTCGGCATCAACGTGCCGATCCCGGTGCCGGTGCCGCTGTTCTCGTTCACCGGTTCGCGCGCCTCCAAGCTGGGTGACCTGGGCCCGTATGGCAAGCAGGTGGTGCTGTTCTACACCCAGACCAAGACGGTCACCGCGCGCTGGTTCGATGACGAGACGCTGAGCCACGGCGTCAACACCACGATCAGCCTGAAGTAACGGCAGGAGCAGCCATGAGCCACTCGATGACGACGGAACTGGAAGAAGCGCAGCAGGCGTACCGCGAGGCGGCGCGCGACTTCGCACAGGCCGAACTGGCGCCGCACGCCGCGCGATGGGATGCGGAGGGCATCTTTCCGCGCGAGGCGATCGCCAAGGCCGGTGAACTGGGCTTCTGCGGTCTGTACATGGACCCGGACGTGGGCGGCAGCGGCCTGAGCCGGCTGGACGCCGCCGTCGTCATCGAGGAGCTCGCCAACATCGATCCGTCGACTGCGGCCTACATCAGCATCCACAACATGGCCTCGTGGATGGTGTCCACGTGGGGCCAGCCAGCACTGCGCGATGCGTGGGGCACTGACCTGTCCTCGGGCAACAGGCTGGCCTCGTACTGCCTGACCGAACCGGGTGCCGGTTCCGATGCGGCCTCGCTGAAAACCACCGCCGTGCGCGACGGCGATCATTACGTGCTGAACGGCTCGAAGGCCTTCATCTCCGGCGCCGGTGCCACCGAACTGCTGGTGGTGATGGCACGTACCGGCGGTGCCGGTGCCGGCGGCGTCAGCGCCATTGCAGTGCCGTCGGACCTGCCGGGCATCAGCTTCGGCCGCAAGGAAGAGAAGATGGGCTGGAACAGCCAGCCCACCCGTGGCATCACCTTCGAAAACGTCCGCGTGCCGGTCAGCCACCTTCTGGGAGAGGAAGGCGGCGGCTTCAAGTTGGCGATGAAGGGGCTGGATGGTGGTCGCATCAACATTGCTGCCTGCTCGCTGGGTGCCGCGCAGGGCGCGCTGGATGCCGCGCGCCGCTACATGGGCGAGCGCCGCCAGTTCGGCAAGGCGCTGGCCGAGTTCCAGGCGCTGCAGTTCAAGCTGGCCGACATGGTCACCCAGCTGGTGGCCGCGCGGCAGATGGTGCACACCGCCGCACGCAAGCTCGATGCCGGTGCCAGCGATGCCAATGTGTGGTGCGCGATGGCAAAGCGTTTCGCCACCGATGCCGGTTTCAGCGTCTGCAACGAGGCGCTGCAGATCCACGGTGGCTACGGCTACATCCGCGAGTACCCGATCGAGCGCCTGCTGCGTGACTGCCGCGTGCACCAGATCCTGGAAGGCACCAACGAGATCATGCGGGTGATCGTTGCCCGTCACCTGCTCAACACCGAAGAGGAACTGCGATGAAGGATTGGCGTACCCAGGAGCACGTGGGCCTGAAGGTCGAGGCCGACGGCCATACCGCCGTGGTCACCCTGAACAACCCGCCGGCGCACACCTGGACCGTGCACAGCCTGTCGGCGCTGCGCGACCTGGTCGGCGCGCTCAACGCAGACCGCGACATCTACGCGCTGGTGATCACCGGTGACGGCGAGAAGTTCTTCTCCGCCGGTGCCGACCTCAACCAGTTTGCTTCCGGCGACAAGGCCGCAGCGCGCGAAGCCGCGCGCCGTTTCGGCGAAGCGTTCGAGGCGCTGTCCGGTTTCCGTGGCGTGTCGATCGCCGCGATCAACGGCTACGCGATGGGCGGAGGCCTGGAATGCGCACTGGCCTGCGACCTGCGCATCATCGAAGAGCACGCCCAGGTGGCGCTGCCGGAGGCCACCGTCGGCCTGCTGCCGTGCGCTGGTGGCACCCAGAACCTGCCGCGCCTGGTCGGCGAGGGCTGGGCCAAGCGCATGATCCTGCTGGGTGAGCGCATCAACGCCGAGACCGCGCTGCGCATCGGCCTGGCCGAAGAAAAGGTCGGCAAGGGCGAAGCCAAGGCACTGGCGCTGGAATGGGCGAAAAAGGCCGGCAAGCAGAGCCCGACCAGCATCGCCGCCTGCAAGACGCTGGTACAGGCCACCCGCACCGGCACCCACGCCTCGGCGCTGGTGGCCGAGCGCGAAGCCTTCGTCGACCTGTTCGACACCGCCGACCAGGTCGAGGGCGTGACTGCCTTCCTGGAAAAGCGCGCCGCGCAGTGGAAGAACGCATGAGCACCGACACCGCTGCCGACGACGCACCGGTGCTGTTCGAGGAGCGCGTGGCCGGTAACGGCATGCGCATCGGCATCGCCACGCTCAACGCGCCGCGCACGCTCAATGGCTTCTCGCTGCCGATGGCACACCTGCTGCTGGAGCAGTTGAACGCCTGGGCCGACGACGACGGCATCGCCATGGTGGTGCTGCAGGGTGCTGGCGAAAAGGCATTCTGCGCTGGCGGCGACCTGCACAGCCTGTACAAGGCCATGGTCGCCTTCCGTGAGGCCGGCCGCAGCGACATCCGCGAGAACGACTACGCCGCCGAGTTCTTCGACGTCGAGTACCGCGTCGATTACCTCATCCACACCTATACCAAGCCGATCCTGTGCTGGGGCCACGGCATCGTGATGGGCGGCGGTATCGGCCTGATGTCCGGCGCCAGCCACCGCGTGGTCAGCGAGCGCTCCAAGCTGGCCTTCCCGGAAATCACCGTTGGCCTGTTCCCGGATGTCGGTGGCAGCTGGCTGCTGCCGCGCGTGCCGGGCAAGGGCGGCCTGTTCCTGGCCCTGACCGGCGCGTTGCTCAATCCGGGCGATGCCATCTATGCCGGCCTGGCCGATGTGCACGTGGCTGAAGAACGCCGCAGCGCTGTGTTCGATGCGCTGCTGCAGGTGGCCTGGTCCAGTGATTCCGCACACAACCACGAACGCCTGACCCATCTGCTGCAGTCGCATGCCAGTGATGCTGCGACCGGTCCGCTGCTGGCCAACGCGGCGCAGGTCGATGCGTTGTGCGAAGGCGATGACCTGCCCGCGATCATCAAACGCATCAGCGCGCTGCAGACCGACGATGCCTGGCTGCAGGCGGCACAGAAGACGCTTGCCGCCGGCGCGCCCGGCTCGGCACGTCTGGCGTTCGAGCTGCAGCGCCGCAGCGCCGGCCAGGACCTGGCCAGCGTCTACCGGCTGGAGTACATCACCGCGCTGCACTGCGCCGCCCACGGCGATTTCGCCGAAGGCATCCGCGCACTGCTGATCGACAAGGACCGCAATCCGCAGTGGAACCCGGCCACCCTGGCCGAGGCCACCGGCGCGTGGGCCGACACCTTCTTTGCTTCCCCCTGGGCCGCTGCCGCGCATCCGCTGGCCGACCTGGGCACTCCCCTTGTTGAAAGGAGCCTTGCATGAGCCGCATTGCATTCATCGGGTTGGGCAACATGGGTGGCCCGATGGCCGCCAATCTGGTCAAGAACGGCCACACCGTGCGCGTGTTCGATCTGGTCCCGGCTGCGGTGCAGGCCGCCGTCGATGCCGGTGCCAGCGCGGCGTCGTCGGCACGCGACACCCTGGCCGATGCGGAAGTCGTGATCTCGATGCTGCCGGCCAGCCGCCACGTCGAAGGCGTGTACCTGGGCGATGACGGCATCCTCGCCGCCATCCCAGCGGGTGCACTGGTCATCGACTGCAGCACGATCGCACCGGCCAGTGCCCGCAAGGTTTCCGAAGCGGCCGCCGCGCGTGGCCTGCAGATGATCGACGCGCCGGTCTCCGGCGGTACCGCGGGCGCCCAGGCCGGTACCCTGACCTTCATCGTCGGTGGCGAAGAGGACGCGCTGGAACGCGCTCGCCCGGTGCTGCAGGCGATGGGCAAGAACATCTTCCATGTCGGCGCCAGCGGTGCCGGCCAGGTCGCCAAGCTGTGCAACAACATGGCGCTGGGCGTGATCATGGCGGTGACCGGTGAAGCCATCGCGCTGGGTGTTGCGCACGGGCTGGACCCGAAGGTGCTGTCGCAGATGATGGCGGTCAGCACCGGCCGCAGCTGGGCCACCGAAGTGTGCAACCCGTGGCCGGGCGTGCTGGAAAATGCGCCGGCCTCGCGCGGCTACAGCGGCGGTTTCGGCAGCGATCTGATGCTGAAGGACATGGGCCTGGCGGTGGAAGCGGCGATGAGTGTCGGCGCCTCGATCCCGCTGGGCGAAGTGGCCCGCAACCTGTACTCGATGAACCACCAGGCCGGCCGCGGCAAGCTGGATTTCTCCAGCGTCGTGCAGCTCATCACCAGCGACCGGTAACCGGTCGCTGGTCCGCGCATTCCACCTTATCCCCGCGCCGTTGGCGCACCCCCTTGAACAACAAGGGGGCTCTCCTCCAGAAGGATGGATGCGCGCCGTAGCGAATGCGTCCCCGGCCACGTGCCGGGGCCCACCCGAGGTGGGATGGGCGGATGCTCGGTTTCGACCGGCATCCGCCCATTTTTTTTCACCGCGCGCGGGTAGTGCCGGCCGTTGGCCGGCAGCACCGCATCAGGCAACGATCAGCGTCACGTCGATGTTGCCGCGGGTGGCATTCGAGTACGGGCACACGATGTGCGCCTTCTGCACAAGCTCTTCGACCTGCTCGCGCGGCACGCCCGGCACGTTGATGGTCAGCTCGGCCTCGATGCCGAAACCGGTCGGGATCTGACCGATGCCGACCTTGCCGGTGACGGTGGTGTCGGCCGGCAACGCGACCTTGGCCTGGCCGGCCACGAACTTCAACGCGCCCAGGAAGCAGGCCGAGTAGCCGGCGGCGAACAGTTGTTCCGGGTTGGTGCCCGGGCCGCCGGCGCCGCCCAGCTCGCGCGGGGTCGACAGCTGGATGTCCAGCACGTTGTCGGAGGAGACGGAACGGCCTTCGCGGCCGCCGGTAGAGGTGGCCTGGGCGGTGTACAGAACCTTTTCGATGGACATCGGGATGCTCCTGGTCAGTGGGTGGGTGTTGCGTTGGAGCCTACTTTGCCCGCTTTCCGCGTACGTTGGGTTGCAACGCGTACGAAAAACTTGATCGATCGTCCTGCCGGCCTAGATCGTCCACTCGCGGTCGGTGGTGAACATGATGGTCAGCCAGCGGTCCGGCGAGGCCTCGCCCAGCGCTTCGCCGATCTCGTCGCGCAGCCGGTCCCATTCGACCAGGGGCCGCGGCGGGTCGTCTTCCGGCACCACAAAGAACAGCTCGATCTGCTCGCCACGCCCCACCTGCGCGACGTAGCTGCGGTGCTCGACGAAGCCGTGCCTGGCCACGATCGCGCGTGCCACCGCATCCACATGCGCCTGCAGTTCCGGCGGGGTGACCAGCAGGATGCCGGCCAGCGCCCGGCGCACGGTGCCGAGCGGGGCGATCATCACCAGCACGCAGACGAAGGCGAGGATGGCCGGGTCGATGTACGGCCCGACCCACGCCAGCGAGGTGCCCTGCACCAGCACGCCGCCAAGGAAGGCCAGCAGATAGCAGGCCGACATGCTGGCGGCGATCACCCAGTTCTTCGCGTCCAGTGCGATGAACTCCGAACCGATGCGGCGGTTGGCGCGCAGCACGAACCAGGCCAGCGCACCTTCGCCGACGATCGACAACCCGGCGAAGGCGATGGCCGGACCGAGCGCGATGTGGCGACCGCCGGACATCAGCGCGTCGACCGCATTGACCAGCGCATACAGCGCCGCGCCGATCATCAGCGTGCCGCTCACCCCCAGCACGATCGGCTCCAGGTGCCAGAAACCCATGGTGAAGCGCTGGTTGAGCCGCGACTGCAGCGCGTCGGTGCTGGTGGACAGTGCGATCAGCCGCGCGACCAGCAGTGACAGCCAGGTCATCACCACATCGATCAGGCCGTAGATGCCGTCGAAGATGATCAGCGAGGAATTGGCCAGCAGGCCGAACACCACCGCTGCCGCGGCCAGCAGCAGTGAGGCGGCGATGGACAGGCGCAGCACGCCTTGTTCGGTGGCGGGATCGAAGAACTGTGCGTGGTCGGTGGCCATGGCGCGATTGTAGAGCGGAGCCATGCTCCGCTGCCGTTGCGGACTGTCGACGCTGTCCCTTGGCAGCCCTGTGCCGTAGACTGCGTCCCCCCCACGTACCGATTCCCGCCTGCAGTGATCACGCCACCCTGACCCTTGCCGCACCTCGGCAGCCGGCCCGCCCGGCTCAGGAACCCGCGTCTTTCCACTGCAGCGCCATGCGGCCACGCCCGCGTGCGCGCGGAGTTTTTCCATGCAAACGTCCTACCCCCTGCGCCAGCAATGGCTCGGCAACATCCGTGGTGATCTGCTGTCCGGCATGGTCGTCGCCCTGGCCCTGATTCCCGAGGCCATCGCCTTCTCGCTCATCGCCGGCGTCGACCCCAAGGTCGGCCTGTACGCCGCGTTTTCCATCGCGGTGGTCACCGCCATCGCTGGCGGCCGGCCGGGCATGATCTCCGCCGCCACCGGTGCAATGGCGCTGGTGATGGTCGACCTGGTCAAGGACCATGGCCTGCAGTACCTGTTCGCCGCCAGCATCCTGGCTGGCCTGCTGCAGGTGCTGGCCGGTGTGTTCAAGCTTGGGTCGCTGATGCGATTCGTCTCGCGCTCGGTCATCACCGGCTTCGTCAACGCGCTGGCGATCCTGATCTTCCTGGCGCAGATGCCGGAACTAATCGGCCGCGGTCCCGCCGTCTACGTGCTGTGTGCCGCCGCACTGGCGATCATCTACCTGCTGCCGCGCCTCACCCGCTCTGTGCCTTCGCCGCTGGTGGCAATCGTCGTGCTCACCGCCGTAGTGATCGGCTTTGGCGTGGACGTGCGCAGTGTTGGTGACATGGGCCAGTTGCCGGACAGCCTGCCGCAGTTCCTCATCCCCGATGTACCGCTCAGCTGGGAAACGCTGCGCATCCTGCTGCCGGTGTCGGCCACGCTGGCCGTGGTCGGCTTGCTCGAATCGATGATGACCCTGCAGATCGTCGAGGACATCACCGAGACGCCCAGCGAGCGCAACCGCGAATGCGTCGGCCAGGGCGTGGCCAACACGGTCACCGGGTTCCTCGGTGGCATGGCCGGCTGCGCGATGATCGGTCAGTCGGTCATCAACGTGACGTCTGGTGGCCGCGGCCGCCTGTCCTGCCTGGTGGCCGGCGTGCTGCTGCTGGTGCTGGTGGTGTACGGCAGCGACCTGGTGCGGCAGATCCCGATGGCTGCGCTGGTGGCGGTGATGATCATGGTCAGCATCGGCACTTTCAGCTGGCGCTCGCTGCGCGACCTGCGCACGCATCCGCGCAGCTCGTCGGCAGTGATGCTGCTGACCGTGGTGGTCACCGTGGCCACCCACGACCTGGCCAAGGGTGTGCTCAGCGGCGTGCTGTTGTCTGCCCTGTTCTTCGCCCGCAAGGTGGGCCGCATGCTGGAGGTGCAGCGCGAGGATGCCGGAGACACGCAGGTCTACCGCGTACGCGGGCAGGTGTTCTTTGCGTCCGCCGGCCAGCTGGGCGCGGCGTTTGACTACCAGCACGTCGCGCCGAAGGTGCAGATCGACCTGCGTGACGCCCACCTGTGGGACCTGACCGCAGTGGCCGCGCTGGAACGTGCGCAGGAAAAGCTGGCCGCACATGGGGCGGAGGTGGTGGTGGTGGGCCTCAATGTGGCTAGCCAGACGCTGATCGAACAGGTGGGCGGGCGCGCGGGCGGGCATTGAGGCTTACGCTTCCTGCTTCTGCGACGAGGTGCACGCATTCTGAATCCGGTCAGGCACCTGAAACCGGCGCTGTCGTAGCATTGCCCGCGTGATGGGGGTCGATGGACGGCCCCTCCCTGCCGGCACCCGCTGGCGACACGCAAGGGAGAAACAGGCAATGCAGGCAATGGACGCGCTTGGGCGCAACGAACGGGTCGGCGTCGGCCGTGGGTGTTGGAAGGTGTTGGCCCTGTGCCTGGCGCTCACCGCATGCCAGGCGCCTTCTTCCCAGGCATCGACCGAAACGGCGGCCCCCGCGTCGATTGCTGCGGCATCGCCGACAGCCCCTTCCGGCCCGGCATCGGCAGAATCCCCCCACTACCCGGATGCGTCCTATACCGAGGGTCGCCTGCGCCCAGCCTATGGCTGGTGTGTGGATGGGGTGGAAGATGCAGGCAAGCTCCAGGCCTGCGGCAAGGACGAACTTGCCTACCAGGAAGCGCGTCTCGAAGCGGCGGCCAGCAAGGCGCTGGCCGGGCTCGACGCTGCTGCCCAGATGGCGTTCCAGGCCAGCCAGGCGAGCTGGCGCAGCGATACAGACCGTTATTGCCGCGATGTTCCCAACGGCAGCGTGCAGCAGCTGCAGGGCGCGCAGGAATGCCGCCTGTACCGTGTTGCCAACCGTGCCGACCAGTTGCTGGCGCAGAGCGCGCCGCCGGATACCTCGTTTACCCAGGCAACGCTGCGTCCGGAATACACCCGTTGCGTGCAGGACGCCCGCGGCATGGACGACCAGCTGGAAGCCTGCGATACGGCCGAGCTCGCCCACCACAAGGCGCTGCTGGAAGCACAGGTCGCGCGACTGATGGACGGCCCCGACGGCCCGGCCAAGGACCGCTGGATGGACGAGCAGGCCAACTGGGCTGCAGATACCGAAAAGCGCTGTGCACCTTCCAGCGACCATGTGGGGCCGATGCTGGATGCTCAGTCGTGCCGCATCAACCGGTATGCCAACCGCGCTGTCGAGCTGCACACGCGGGTGCTGACGCCCTGATCCACGGTCGCCAGCAGGCAACTGCAACCGGTCAATCCTCCACGGACAAGGAAGTAAGACATGCCAAACAATATTGACACCCGCAACCTGGACGCCACTGCCGGCGCGGTGTTCTTTGCTGTCGGACGCGGCACCGAAGGTGGTGGATCGTCGTACCACCTCAGCATTGCTGGCATCACCAAGCACCTGAACGAGCCGCAATGGGGCACGGTCAGTGCGGTAAGGGACAACAGCGGCTATTCACTGGGCACCATTCAGGTGGATTTCGGCCAACGTGGCGAGTGGCCGCTGGGCGCGACGCAGGCGCGCAAACTGAAGCCGGGCGAGACAACGTATGTCGATGGGGTCATTGACCAGGCCAGCGCCTACGCCAAGGCACACAACCTGCCCTTCACGCATGATCGCACTGACCTGCGTGCGGATCTGCTCAGCCACGGCAATGGCGAGGGAAAGCGCTCATCCATCCGCTTCATCGATGCACCAACGCGTGACAGCATCAATGCTTGGGCCGGCTCGGCGGAAGGCAAGCAGTGGATTCACACCCACATCGATTACCCGCAGGTGCGCAATGCCACGAATATCGCCATGACCATGCTGGACAAGCATGGCAGCGGCATTGCCGAAGACAAGCGCTTCGAGGCCATCGCATTGATTGCCAAGACCGCCAACCAGCTGCCGGGTCGTCTGGATAACCTGGAAGCGGTGCTTAAGCGCGGTGGTGACTACCAGGAACTGCGCGACCAGGCCGCTGCCATCCGCCAGCGCACCCCTTCCTATGCCGGGTTGGCTGCTGCCGATGTCGCTGCCAGGTATGAAGATGCCTATGCGCAGCATTCCGCCGAAATGGATCGCGCGCACCTGAAGGTGGGGCGCCGGGATTTCGCGCCCGCCACCGAAGGCAGCGACCCGGATATCCAGGTGGCGCTGCAACAGGCGCGAGCGCACGGGCACGGTGGTCCGCAGGTATTGAAGGAGGGCTCAAGCGGCCGCGCGGTGGAAAAGCTGGAACACAACCTGCACACACTGGGCTATGGCGGCGCAGGCGCGCAGGCCATCCATCCCGACCGACAGTTCGATGCCACTACCCGGAAGGCCGTCGAAGCGTTCCAGCGCGATCATGGCCTGACCCCGGTGGATGGCAAGGCCGGTCCGGCAACGCTGGGTGCGATCGATCGCGAGGCACGCGCGCTGCAGGCTGACATGGTGGCGTTGGGGCTGACCGATGCACAGGGCAAAGCGATTACCGCCGATGGTTACCTGGGGACAGGGAGCCAGCACGCCATCAACACGTTCCAGCAACAGCACCATCTGCCGGTCACTGGCATGGCCGACGCAGGCACACGCAGTGCGATCCAGGCCGAAGCGGCACAGCACCGCCCTGCAACGCCGACACCGTCCGCACCCGCTGCGCCTGCTGCACCGGCCGCGGCACCTGCACCCGGCGGCGAGCGCATCTCGGTGGTAGAGCCGTTCGGCAATGGCGGCAGTAACCGCATCCTGCGCCACGGTATCAGTGGCGAAGAAGCGTTCCGCGAACTGAAGATCCACCACCCCAACACCAACGCGGCTGCCGTTCGCGCGGGCGATGCCAGCCGGGTCGACCGTAGCGCGGAGATGGTCGAGGGCGAGCTGGAGGCCGTGCGCCGGCGTGGTGACGTCAACAACATTCCGCTGGTGCAGAAGGACCTGATCCTGACCGACCGGTCAGGCGGGCGCAATCTGATGGTTCCCAGTCCGGTCGCCGGCTACGTCCAGCTCAACAACGACGGTACCAACTCCATCAGCATCTACAGCCATCCGGTCGGCGACGCGCGCCGCGAACTGGTGGGCCAGGTGCTGCACGGCGCGCGCGGGTCCATTCCATACAAGACCGGGGATTTCGTCGAATACGGTGCGCCGCTGGTGCGGCAGTCGGACGTGGGCTCGCCGGGTGCAGTGCACGCGCACATCGAAGTCGAGCCGGACCAGTACCGTCGCTATCTGGGCGACATCCTCAACGACCGCATCACCCTGGGCGGCAAGGTCCACGCGCAGGGCCCCGAGGCCGCGCAGGCGGCACGCAGTGCACAGCAGGCGCCGATGGCCGATGGCGTGCTGAAGCAGGGCGAGCGCGGCGATGAGGTCAAGGCCTTGCAGAGCAAGCTGGCGGCGCTGGGCTATGCCGGGGCCGATGGCAAGCCGCTGCACGCCGATGGTGTGTATGGCAAGGACACCTTTGCGGCGGTCAAGCAGTTCCAGGCCAACAACGGCCTGGACGACGATGGCAAGGCAGGCCGCAAGACCCTGGCGCAGGTCGATGCCCCCAACGCGGTCAAGGCCGGTACCGCGCCGGCGGCACCGGCCCGGGCCGAGCCCGCAGAGCCGGCCAGCATGCGCGACGCCGGGCACGCCGACAACGCGCGCTTCGGCCAGGCGCTGGGCAAGCTGCAGGCGCTGGAGCAGCAGCGTGCCCAGGCCGGCCTGAAGCCACTGTTCGCCAACCCGCAGGAGGTTGAGCGGGCGGCCGGCCAGCTGGCGTACGAAAGCAAGGTGTCCGGGATGCGCCAGATCGACCATGTCGTGGCCCGCCCCGACGGCACCGGTCTGTTTGCGGTGCAGGGCGAGCTGGGCGACCCGGCGGCGCAGCGGACCTTCGTCGACCGCCAGCAGGCGGTATCGCACTCGGTCGAGGCCAGCAGCCGGCAAAGCGAAGCGCTGGACACCCAGTTCAACCAGCGTGCGCAGGAGCAGCAGCAGGAACAGGTGCGCAACCGCGGGTTGTAGGCCACGCGGCGACCCCGGGGCCGGTCGAGCGGCCAGTCCCGGCGCCACCCGCCGCCGTTCAGCCGTCCGGTGTAAACTATTGATCTCACTGGCAATGCCAGTCTCCCCGATCAACACCCCGATGACGTCCGCCACCGCCCGTTACGCTGATTCCCTGCGCCTGTCCGTCGCGCCCATGATGGACTGGACCGACCGCCATTGCCGGGTGTTCCACCGCCTGCTGGCGCCGGGTGCGCGGCTGTACACCGAAATGGTGCACGCCAATGCGGTCATCCATGGCGATCGCCAGCGCCTGCTCGGTTTCGATGTCAGCGAACAGCCGCTGGCGCTGCAGCTGGGCGGCAGCGATCCGGCCCTGCTGGCGCAGGCTGCGCGCATTGCCGCCGAGTGGGGCTACGACGAGGTCAACCTCAACTGCGGTTGCCCGTCCGACCGCGTGCAGGCCGGGCGTTTTGGCGCTTGCCTGATGCGCGAGCCGGCGCTGGTGGCCGACTGCGTGGCGGCGATGGTCGACGCGGTTGATATCCCGGTGACGGTGAAGTGCCGCCTGGGCGTGGACGAGGACAACGACTACGACGTGTTCGCCGCCTTCGTCGACCGCCAGGTCGCCGCCGGTGCCGCAATGGTGGTTGTGCATGCGCGCAACGCGTGGCTGAAGGGCCTGTCGCCGAAGGAGAACCGCGAGGTTCCGCCGCTGAAGTACGATTGGGCCTACCGCCTGAAGCAGGAGCGCCCGGGGCTGCCGGTGGTGCTCAATGGCGGCCTGGCCACCATCGAGGCGGTGCAGGCGCAGGCCGCGCACGTCGATGGCGTGATGCTGGGCCGCGCGGCCTACCACGACCCCTACCTGCTGCATCAGCTGGAGGCGCTGCAGACCGGCGCCCCGCTTCAGGCCCGTGGCGACCTGCTGCGCACGCTGCGTCCCTACGTGGAAGCGCGCCTGGGCGAAGGCCTGGCGCTGAAGCACATCACCCGCCACCTGCTCGGCCTGTTCCACGGCCAGCCCGGTGGCCGCGCGTTCCGCCAGGTGCTGAGCGAGGGCGCGCACCGCCCGGGCGCCGACTGGAGCCTGGTCGAGCAGGCGCTGTCGGTCACCGAGCGCGAAGCCGATCGTGCCGCAGCGTGACCGCAGTCACATTCCTGACTTGACAAGGGACGGCGATTCGTCCCGAATGTTCACCTAGCTGAACATCGCAGGGCTGCGGCCGGAAAAGTTCAGACCGGATTCACTGCCCCAAACCAAGAATTTGCAAAGGAATTGTAAAGGCCGGGTCCCGCACCCGGCTCCCGGATTTACGACTTTTGAACGAATCGCCGTGCTCGGCTAGGATCGCATCGATGTCTTCCGCTCCCTTCCATTGCCGCATTGCCCTGGCCACCTGCGTGGTGCTGTCGGCTGCGCCGCTGTCGTCGGCGCTGGCGCAACAGCCGCCGCGCGGCGAGCAGGCACGGGCGGAAATGATGGATCGGGGAGAGCGCGGCAACCGTGGCGACGAGCGTTCGCTGTCCGATGCCGTGCGCCGCGTGCAGCGCAGCACCGGCGGCCACATCCTCGGCGCCGAGCGCGTGCCGTTCGATGGTCGTGATATCAACCGGGTGAAGTACATGGACGACCGGGGCCGGGTCCGCTACATGGACGACCCCGCCCCGTCGCGTTCACAGCCGCGCACGCCGCGGTCGGATATGTCATCACTACGCGGCGATAACCCCTGAACAGGGATAGTCGTCGCTATCAACCCGTACCCCACAGGCCTCCGGGCCACACCCAGGACACTAGGGAGAGTTCATGCGTATCCTTCTGGTCGAAGACGAAGCCCCGCTGCGTGAGACCCTGGCAGCCCGGCTCAAGCGCGAAGGCTTTGCCGTCGATGCTGCGCAGGACGGCGAGGAAGGCCTCTACATGGGGCGCGAAGTTCCGTTCGATGTCGGCATCATCGACCTCGGCCTGCCCAAGATGTCGGGCATGGAGCTGATCAAGGCCCTGCGTGACGAAGGCAAGAAGTTCCCGGTGCTGATCCTGACCGCGCGTTCGAGCTGGCAGGACAAGGTCGAGGGCCTGAAGCAGGGCGCCGACGATTACCTGGTCAAGCCGTTCCACGTCGAAGAGTTGCTGGCCCGCGTCAACGCGCTGCTGCGCCGCGCCGCCGGCTGGAGCAAGCCGACCCTGGAATGCGGCCCGGTCGCCCTGGACCTTGCTGCCCAGACGGTCAGCGTGGCCGGCAGCAATGTCGACCTGACCAGCTACGAGTACAAGGTGCTGGAGTACCTGATGATGCATGCCGGTGAACTGGTCTCCAAGGCCGACCTCACCGAACACATCTACCAGCAGGACTTCGACCGCGACTCCAACGTGCTGGAGGTCTTCATCGGCCGCCTGCGCAAGAAGCTGGACCCGGATGGAGAACTGAAGCCGATCGAGACCGTGCGCGGTCGCGGCTACCGTTTCGCGATCCCGCGCAACGAGGGCTGAGCCGGCTCACCCTGGCGATAACACGATGTCCGGCCGTCTGTGGTTCTTCCGACGCTGGCGGCCGCGCTCACTGCAGGCGCGCCAGATGCTCGCCGCGTCCGTGGGCCTGGTCGCGTTCCTGGCGCTGGCCGGTTACGCGCTCGACGCCGCCTTCGCCGATACGGCGAAGGCGAACCTGCGTGAGCGCCTGAAGAACTACGCCACCTCCTACGCGGCCGGCATCGACTTCACCCGCGACCGCTCGCTGTACATCCGCGAGCAGCCGCCGGATTCGCGCTTCGACGTACCCGGCAGTGGCCTGTACCTGCAGGTGGTGATGCCGCACGGCAAGGGCAATTCGATGTCCGCCGAAGGCCCGATGCTGCCCACCGTGGGCGGCGGCCTGCTGGCACCGCGCCAGGAAGTGTTCGAAGGCCCGCTGCCGATGATCCAGATCGATGGCAGCCAGGGCTCGGTGTACCGCTATGGCCTGGGCCTGGTGTGGGGCGCCGACGCCGACCCCGCCACTGAATTCCCGTACACCATCTACGTGATGGAAGACTCGCGCGCGCTGGGTGCGCAGCTGCGCGTGTTCCGTGGCCGCGTCTGGTTCTACCTGGGCGGCATCGGCCTGATCCTGCTGCTGCTGCAGACCGTCATCCTGCAGTGGAGCCTGCGCCCGTTGCGCCGAGTGATCACCGAGCTGACCAAGGTGCAGCGCGGCGAGACCGAGCGCATGAGCGAGCGCCACCCGCGCGAGCTGGAACCGCTGACCGACAGCATCAACGCCTTCATCGAAAGCGAGCGCGAGAACCTCGAGCGCCAGCGCAATACCCTTGCCGATCTGGCGCACAGCCTGAAAACGCCAATCGCGGTACTGCGCACGCAGATGGACAGCGGCGCCGGCGACGGTGCGCTGCGCGAAGAACTGGACGTGCAGCTGCAGCGCATGAACAACCTGGTTTCGTACCAGCTGGCACGCGCGGCCTCGTCGGGCCACAAGCTGTTCTCCGCGCCGCTGCCGATCGAGTCCAACGCCGAGGAAATCGTGCGTGGCCTGGAAAAGGTCTACGCCGCCAAGGGCGTGCTGTGCGAATTCGATATCGACCCGGCCGCGCGCTTCCACGGCGAGCCGGGTGACCTGCAGGAACTGCTCGGCAACCTGCTGGAGAACGCCTTCAAGTGGGCCAACCGCCGCGTGCTGCTGACCGCGCAGCCGCTGCCGGCGCCGAACGCGCGCCGTGCCGGCCTGCTGCTGGCGGTGGACGACGATGGCCCGGGCATCGCCCCGGATGACATCGGCAAGGTGCTGCAGCGTGGCGTGCGTGGCGACGAGCGCGTGCAGGGCCACGGCATCGGCCTGTCGATCGTGCAGGACCTGATCAAGGACTACCGCGGCGAACTGAGCGTGGGCCGTTCGGCCGAACTGGGTGGCGCCCGCTTCGAAGTGCGCTTGCCGCCGGGGCCGTAAACCTCGTTGATCGGTAGTGCCGGCCGCTGGCCGGCAACCTCATGATCTTCGATGGCATTGCTTGGTTGCCGGCCAGCGGCCGGCACTACGGCATTTCGATCTTCGGCGGCTCGCCGTAGAACCGCCGCAGCTGCGCGGCGACCTCCGGCAACGCCTGCTGCAGCAGATCCGGTGCCGAGAAGTGGTACTCGCTGCTCACCGCGAAGAACTCCTCCGGCGCCTCGGCCGCATACGGATCGATCAGGGTCTCTTCGCCGGCGTCCACCTGCGCGCAGAAGGCATCGTAGGCGCGCTGGAACGTGGCCGCCCACTCGCGCTGCCATTGCCGCGGCAGCGGCGGTGTGCCGTCCATCGCACCATCCAGCGCATCGAGCTTGTGCACCATCTCATGCACCGCCACGCAGTAGCCGTCGTGCGGCGCGGCCAGGTCGGCCTGCACGTCGGCCCAGGACAGGATCAACGGACCACTGTCCCACGACTCGCCGATCAGCTCGTCATCCCACTCGTGCAACACGCCGGCCGCATCCATGTGGCTGCGGTGCACGCGGAACGCATCCGGGTAGACGATCAGCTGCGACCAGCCTTCCAGCCCCACTTCGCCGAATTCCAGCAGCGGCAGGCAGCACAGTGCGGCCAGCAGCACGCCATCGCCAGCCTGCAGTTGCAGTTCACCGACAGGGGTAATGGTCTTCTCATGCAGGAAGCGCGTGGCCAGCACGCGCAGTCGCGCGCGGCGTTCGTCGTCCAGTCCGTGCAGCCAGGCCGCACGGCGGCAGGCGTCTTCCCAAAGCGCATCATCGATCGGCCGCGGCGAGGGCCGCAGCCACTGCAGCAACGACTTGATCAGCGGAACATTCCCGGCAGGTAGCTGTGCCACTTCGGCGCACGGATGCGCTGCAGCACGTCGTCGTCGCTGCCGCCGCCCCCGGTGCTGGTGGCACTGCTGGCCGCAGGGCGTACCGGTGCCGGCTTGGTGGTCGCAGCCGAGGCGGTCGCGGTCGGCGCGCGCTGCGAGGCGGCATCACCGTTGGAGGACACGCAGGCGCCCCGGCTGTCGTCCAGCGCTGCCGTTGCAGACGCCGTGAAGGGCATCATCAGCAGGATCAGGCAATGGGCATAACGGCGCATTGACGACATCCACGTTAAGGGAGGGTGAGTTCCCGATTCTAGCCCGAACCCGGCGCCCCGTTGGAAGCCCCTGCGGAACCCAGCGTGGCAGGCGTCGCTGGCGGCTTTCCCGCATAATTCCTGCCTGACTTCGTGGAAGCTGCCGTGGACGATCGCCAATTGCTGGCCAAACTCGCTGCCGGTCGCCTGTCCGGCGACGCCCTGGCCCGAGAGCTGGGCCAGACCCGGGCGGCTATTTGGAAGCGTATTCAAGGGCTTAGGGCCGCAGGTGTGGACATCGAGGGCCGTGCTGGCGAGGGCTATGGCCTGACCCGCCCGGTCGACCTGCTGGACCCGGCGGCGATCCGCGCCGGCCTGCCCGCCGATGCCCAGGCCCTGCTGCACGACCTGCAGGTGGCCTGGACGGTGGACTCCACCAACGCTGAATTGCTGCGGTGCAGCGCGCCCCAGCGCGGGGTCAGCGTGCTGCTGGCCGAACGCCAGACCGGTGGCCGCGGCCGTCGTGGCCGCACCTGGGCCTCGCCGCTGGCCGCGCATATCTACCTGTCGGTGATGCGCCTGTACTCCGGCGGCCTGGGCCGCCTGGCCGGGTTGAGCCTGGTGGCCGGCATCGCCGTGGCCGAAGCGCTGCACGACCTGGGCTACACCCAAGCGCAGTTGAAGTGGCCGAACGACCTGATCGTCGATGGCAAGCGCAAGCTGGTCGGCCTGCTTGCCGAGGGCGGTGGCGAATACGCCGGCCCGGCGCGCGCGGTGATCGGCATCGGCATCAACACCCACATGCCGCCGTCGTTTGGCGAGCAGATCACCCAGCCGTGGGTGGACCTGGACACGTTGGCCGGCAAGCCGGTGGACCGCAATGGGGTGGTTGCTGCCGTGCTGGCGCGCCTGCTGCCGGCGCTGGAAGAATTCGATCGCGAAGGCCTCGCTCCGTTCCTGCCGCGCTACGCTGCCTTCGACATGCTGGCCGGCCGCGAAGTGCGCGTGGAACTGGATGGGCAGTGGCAGCACGGTACTGCGCTTGGCCTGGCCGATGACGGCGCATTGCGCGTGCGCATCGATGGCCAGGAACGCCTGCTGCACGCCGGCGAAGTCAGCGTGAGGGCGGCATGAGCGATTGGTTGTTCGACCTCGGCAACTCGCGCTTCAAGTTCGCGCCGTTGCAGGGTGACCGTGCTGGTGACGTACAGGCCTGGGCGCATGGCGCCGAAGGCATGGCCGGGCAGCCGCCGCACAGCCTGCCCAGCGGCCGCACCGCGTTCGTGGCCAGCGTGGCGGCACCGTCGCTGACCAGCGCCATGCTGGACCAGCTGCAGCGTCGCTTCGAGCATGTGCATGTGGTGCGCACCAGCGCCGAATGCGCCGGCGTGCGCATTGCCTATGCCAGGCCGGAAAAGTTCGGCGTCGACCGCTTCCTCGCCCTGCTGGCTGCGGCCAAGGCGCAGCGCCCGGTGCTGGTGGTCGGCGTGGGCACCGCACTGACGATTGATCTGCTCGACGCCGACGGCCAGCACCACGGTGGCCGCATCTCCGCATCGCCCACCACCATGCGCGAAGCACTGCACGCCCGTGCCGTGCAGCTGCCCGCGACCGGTGGCGGCTACAGCGAGTTCGCCAACGACACCGCCGACGCGCTGGCCTCCGGCTGCGATGGCGCCGCGGTGGCGCTGATTGAACGCAGCGCACAGCACGCGCACACGCTGCTGGGCGTGGCACCGTCGCTGCTCGTGCACGGTGGCGGCGCACCGGCGCTGATGCCGTTGCTGCCCGCTGCCGATTACCACCCCTCGCTGGTGCTGGATGGCCTCGCCCGCTGGGCGGTGCACCAGCCCGCGCGCTAGTATCCGCGCATGCTCACCCGTGCCCTGATCGTCGTACTGGCCATTCTCAATCTCGGCGTCGCCTGCTGGTGGCTGCTGCGCGAGGCGCCGCAGAAGCCTGCGCCTGCGCCGCAACCGGCTGGCGTCGCCGAGCTGCGCTGGGTGCCCGGTGGCGTGGATGCCAATGCCGCAGCCGAGGCCACTGCGGCCGCCCCGACCGCATCGCTGATGGAGCGCGAACCGGCGGCGAAGACCGCGATGGCTGCGACACCCGCGCCCGTTGCGCCGGCAAAGCCGGAGATCGCCAGGCCGCAGGTGGCTGAGGCTGCGCCGGTTGCTGACGCTGCCAAGCCGGGAACACCGCCTGTACCCGTTCCGGCACCGGAAAAGCCCGTCACCCCGCCCGCGGCCGCCGAGCCGCCGCGCTGCGTCGCGCTGGGCCCGTTCGCCGACCGTGCCGCCGCGACCAGCGCGCAGGGCAAGGCCGGCACGCTGCTCAGCCAGGTGCGCCTGCGCGAACAGCCCGCTGCCAGCGGCAGTGCCCGCTACCGGGTGATGCTGCCGGCCGCCGCCAACCGCGACGAAGCACAGGCCACCGTGAAGCGCATCGTCGCCGCCGGCCTGAGCGACTACTACATCATCAGCCAGGGCGAGGAGGCCAACGCCGTGGCGCTGGGCCAGTACCGCAACCGCGAAGGCGCCGAGCGGCGCATGGCGGCGGTGCAGGCTGCCGGGTTCCAGCCGCGCCTGGTGACCAGCGGCGACGCCGGCCAATGGTGGCTGGAAGGCCAGCTGGCGGCAGGCACGCAGCGGGCCCAGGCCCAGCAGCGCAGCGGGGCAGCACAGAGCCGGTCGCTGGAATGCGCAAGGTTGCGCTAGAATCCCCGGACCGCGGCCCTGCCGCCGGTGATCCACCCATGCCGCTTTAGCTCAGTTGGTAGAGCAACTGTCTTGTAAACAGTAGGTCATCCGTTCGATTCGGATAAGCGGCACCACTCGGGAAGCGCCGAAACGCCTTGAAACTAGGGGTTTCAACGAATAAGGCCAGCGCGGTGCGCTGGCCTTTTAGCATCCACCGGTAAAATTGCCGGTAAAATTAGCCCCTCTTTTCTGGTTTCACGGCCGCTTTCACCACCGGTACGGAATGGTCGTACAGCTGACGCATGGCCTCGGTCACGTGGCCGCCAGCGCTCTTATCCTCGCTGTCGGTAATTCCCCGATGTTCCAAGCCATGGAGCGCGAACCGCTGGTCCTTATCGATCACGTCTTCCACAACCGCGCGGCGGACCAGGCGTTGCCAGGCGCTGTCGAAGGCTGATTTCGTGAGCTGGGTGCCGGACTGCGAAACCAGATGGCGTCGTTGCTCCGGTTTGATCGGTATGCCGCTGGGCCGAGCGGCGCCCACGCTGCCGGGTGTGTTCCGCGAGGCGGTGCGCAAAGCGGCACCATCTGACGGCAAACCGACCGACCTGATGCGCCAGTTGGTGCGCATCCGCGAGCAGGGCGGGCACATCCTCGATCCATTCGTCGGCTCCGGTACCACGCTGGTGGCTGCGGAAGCTGAAGGATACAACTGGACTGGCGTAGGAATAACCAGCGACTACTATCAGGTCGCTCACTCAAGACTTGCAGGCGCTTGACGGGTGCGCAAAAGCAGCAAGGCCGCTCGAAGCGGCCTTGCTGCCTTCATCTCATCGAAAGATGCAGTTGGGCCAGCAATCGTCTATGTCAAATAGCGAAAGGACTGCGGAGCAGCGGTCGTGCCAATCAGTTCTGTCAAGGTAATTGGAGAGTCGTAGCGCTTGGCGGACTTTACCTTGAAAGCATGCGCTGTGCTCCGTCCCTTAAAATACGAGTTGAAGAAAGTCTTTGTAATCCCAGAAAACTCATGAGTCATTGCCCACAGATCCTTTGGGCGATGAGACATGCATCTATCGACTTCAAATTCACCGATGATCTTTCCAACTGGCATCGTGGCGTAGATCACGACAGTGGTGACACCCTTCGCCTTAGGAAGTGCCTTCCGAAACTCAAAGCGCTTTCGTCCGTCGAGAATCTTCTCTGCGTACTCAGGCTTGATTGACAATAAGACTTTCATCGATTTCGCCTAGTTGGGCAATGTGGTGTAGCTGCTCAAAGGTCAACTGCATGAAGCCATAGTACGCATCTCTCGAGAGACCGACTTCCTCGATCAGTCGAGCGCGATTGGGTCGCTTCTTCAGCGCGACATTGTATGTGAACTTGAAGATGTTCGGATACCTGCCCGTGCGCCAGAAGCCGTCTAGTTCCGCTTCAGTGAAGATGCTGTAGGGGCTGCAGTACGCTTTGAATTCCTCCTTTGTCTTGAAGGTGCTGATATGTCTCGATTCTTCCACAACACCTATGCTCGTTGCGACTGACTCGAACCAAGCTTTGCCTTTGTTCGGTGCAGGGCGGTAGATGACCAAGACATCGTTCGGCTTCAGGCCTTCCGTGCCCTGCATCGCTGTTAAGTACACCTTATGGATGCTGTTGGTATGAGACACATCCTGCACCAAGTCCTGATTTTCCGTTCGCAGAATGGAGTCCGGAAGCAACCGCGTGTGCCACTCCGGATAGAGAGACAGCAAGTAGCATCGGTTGTTTCCCACGGGGATGCTGGGATAGCTCGTTACTGCGTCGGTGTAGGCCGCTTTGAAGTCCTTCTGCAGGACCAGTTCTTCACCGTTTTGGGATGTCTTGCTTGCGACGTTGATGAAACCATGCCGCTCAAATAAGCGAATCAAGCCGTCGTGCTTGGCAAACACCGTCACATAGATCAAAGCTATGCCATGGTGGATGGCATGGTCGAACACCTTCTTAAGAAAGCGCTCGCCCAAGCGAGATCCAATTGAATTGAGCTTGAATGTGCCGACTTTGATCCGCCGTTCAGCTGGCAGGGGAGGCGACACGTCATCTATCGGTCCATCCTCCGTCTTGAGGTAAAGGAACCCGTCGATCCCGCCCTTGTCACGCTTGAAGATATAGGCCCGTTCTTCTGATTTTTTCTGAAACCACGTCGGAAATTCTTCGTAGTCAGCCTTGAGGCTGTCAAAGAACGGATCCGACAGATCTATGTTCTTAAACTGCTCGTAAGCCAGTTCCGCACTTTGAGACATTCCTTTCTCCTATGAGTGACTCGCGCAGCACGATCAGTTCCTGCGCCCTTAAATCAGGATCATAGCCGAGCGGTGCTGAGGTGCGTCAGGCGGGGCGCCAAAGCTCCTGAGAACAGGCACAGTTCAAGGGAAAGCCTGGGTTACGGTCGAGGCCAGCTTGCCAGCCTGCCAGCCCAGCGCCCTCAAGCACTTCCGGTCATGTCCTCCGTGGGCTGTGCCATTGACAGACTCTGGCAACAAGGCAGGCGGTTGATGACGGTTCTAGCTGGTGGAGGCCGAAGGAAGCGACTGGGACCTGGGCCTCGCAGCCCCGGTCTAGACCCCGGCGCGCGCGCTCCCGCTGGAAATGCGACCCCATAAATTCATGCAGTGAGGGGACTGAGGCATGGACACAACGCCGCCGGCCGCCGGGCTAGGTATAGGCAGCTCGATCAGAGCCGCTGGCTGCTGCGCTGGAAGTACCGGGGAAATTGGCCTGAGCGTCTAGCAACTGCAAGTGTTCCACGTCAGCGACCGGGCAAATGGTGCCGCCGAAGCCCAACTATCTCTCAAACAGTAGGTTATCCGTTCGATTCGGGTAAGCCGCACCATTGGGCATCTGCTAATCCCTCTCTGCAGACGCCGCGCGTTGGCCAGTCGGGCGCCGATCCCGGCCCACTCCTTCCTCCTTCGCTGCTCTTCCTCGCGACGCGTGATGCGTCGCTGTGCGCTTCTCTGCCCGCGATCCTCATGGTTGAAAGCATGTAGCCAGTAGGCTACATTTGAAGATCCAGCGTACCCGTCAGTTCGCGACATGGATTGACGCTCTCAAGGACGTAACCGCACGCGCTCGCATCCTGGCCCGTATCGGTCGGCTCGCTGAAGGCCATCCCGGTGATCACCGCTATCTGGCGGATGGCGTTTCAGAATTGCGTATCGATGCAGGACCGGGTTACCGCGTGTACTACACCCAGCGCGGCAGGCAGTGGGTGATTCTTCTGGTTGGAGGCGACAAGGGTTCGCAGCGGCGCGATATAGAGACGGCCAAGGAGATTGCGCGTTCCCTGTGAGCATCGAACTGGCTGTAGGCGAAACGACTCAATACCGAAGTACCGGAGCTGTCCCATCATGGCCATCAAGAGAAAAGTCGAACTCAAATCATTTGATGTGGCCGAGCATCTTCGGACGCCGGAGGAGATGGCGGCTTATCTCGACGCCTGCATCGAAGAAAGCGAGGGCGATTCTGCCTTCATCGCCAAGGCGCTTGGCGATATCGCTCGCGCTCAGGGCATGAGCAAGGTTGCGCGTGCGGCGGGCCTGTCGCGCGAGAGTCTGTATCGCGCACTCTCCGGCGAGCGCAGCCCTGATTTCGCGACCATCCTGAAGGTGACCCGGGCCCTGGGTGTGCGATTGCACGCCAGCGCAGCATAAGCACATGCGCCGATCATGATGCGTCGGCGCGGCGCCGGTCGCAAAGGCGATGGAACGAAAATGAAGAAACCGCCATTCGCTGGTTCTTTCGTCCCAACCCGGTGAGTCAACTCACTGTATGGCGCGGGCAGATCCTTCGATCAATGCCGCACACACACTGCGACCGCAGCAGCCTCAGCTACGCACCTGCAACGCCACATACTCCGCCAGCCCTCGGCAGGCCAGCATCAGCCCCTCGCGCGTGCCGTCGCCGATGTCGTCTTTCTCTTCCCCGTCCACGCGCACGCGCTCGGCGGCGTGGTACAGCTCCAGCAGTGACACCAGGCCCACTGCGGCGCGATCCCGGCGCGCGGCAGCCACCGCTTCACCAGGTGTGCCTGCCGGCCCCGGCCACGGCTGTCCATCGGCGGCGTCACCGGCCAGGATGCGCTGCAGGCAGCCGGGCAGGTTGATCGGCGCGGGCGCCTCGTTCGCGGCGGCGAAAGCGGCTTCCAACGGCTGCGCCAGTTCAGGTGGCAGGCGCAGAGCCGCCTCGCCGAGGGTGGCGGTCAGGTACGGGTGAGGGGTTCTGGACATGCGGGCATCCTCGTCAGGAACAGAGGTGCCGCCACGGTAAGGTGGCGGGCGATACGTGGTTTCCAATCCCGGGACTGAATTAGCCGGTGGGCACGAGGCCCCCACGCACCGCCCGCCGTCGATCGGCGAACGGATTGCCAGCCGGCGCCGCACCTGGAAAGGACGACGCCGGCTGGCAAGCGTATACAGCTTTCAGTCTTCGGGTTGGAAATCCCGGCCACCTCGCTGAAGGTGGCGATTCATCATGCGCACGTGAAATCACCGCCTGCCAGTCGTTTGTTTCGATGGCATCGGGAGATCTGAAAGGAAAAATGAATTATCGCGTTTGGCCCGTTTCGGGCATCGCAATGCCAGAAGCGACAGATTGCGCAGTGGCGCCATCAGCGAGAAATCTGCCCGAACCATCGCTGCCGCATGCCCTGAGCTGGCCCACGAAGTAAAGGTGACTTAACAGCCCGGGCAAGGCTCCACAGTTACCATAGCAAACACAAACGCCCGAATGCGCTGCCGGCTTTTTGATTCTCCTCACAGACCATTTGCAGACCTCCGACACATACTGGGGACACATGCCCTTCGGAAGCCGCACATGCGTCGCCATGCCCTGTCGCTCACCTCCGCATTGTTGTCCGCCGCTTTCGTGGCTCCGGCCATGGCCGCCGTGCCGTTCTTCAACGCCAGCTGCCCGGGCGACATCGATGTTCACGCAGACGATGGCGGGCCGGTCTATGTGCAGGGCCGCGAGGTCACGCTGAAACGTTTCAACGACCGCTATTTCGAAGCCCGCGACGCCAACAGCGGCATCACCCTGTCGATCAGCCGCAGCGATGACGGTACGCCGCAGATCAGCTATACCGGCCGTGGCGGCGCCAACGGCATCTGCCAGGTCAGCGCCAGTGGAACATCTGCGCCCGCCGCAAATGGCGCACACCCGCGCGAGGTTGCTACCGGCGACGCCGCGCTACCGCGCGAAGTCACCTGCGAATCCACTGACGAGCAGCAGGTGTCGTGCGATCTGAATACCCGCGGCAATGTGGAAATCGTGCGCCAGCTCAGCCACACCCGATGCGAGGAAGGTAAGAACTGGGGCCTGTCGCGGCACTCGGTGTGGGTCAATGGCGGCTGCCGCGCGGTGTTCCGCAATGTGTCTTCGGTGACCACCCCGGCGCCGGCAGGCGATACCGCGTTGGGCGCCTGCAACATGCGCAAGGGCGCGCAGGGCACCTTGGTGACCCAGATGCCGGTGGGCAGTGATTACCAGGAACTGATCATCGATTATCCCGATGGCCGTTTCCTGTGCATGATGCGCAACAACGGCCAGGTACAGAGCCTGACGCCGGTTCGCCACCGCGGCGGTTGAGGTGCCGCGGCAGCGAAACCGCCGTCGGCCGCGCGTTCGAAGGGGGCAACGCAGCACGCGTTGCCCCCGTCCCGCTACTGCTGGTTCACCGGGTCATTTCCCTTCTTGTAGGTGTAGCCGGTTACGTCCCAGCCGCCGCCATGGCCGGATGAGGGTTCCACCCAGGTGAATTCCCACGTCTGGATGGAGCCGTCGGGAAGCAGGTTTTCCACCCGGTAGATCTCACCGGGAATGCCCTGGTCCGGCAGCTTGCCGGGAATCGATTCGTCCGAGCGTGCAGACGCACGGCCTACGGAGACTGCCTGTCGTTCCACCTGTACGTTGCCGTAGCCCTGCGGGGCGAACGACGGCTTCACCCGCTGCGCAACCCAGTCGAGTACCTGGCGTGCGCCCGCCGTCTGCATGGGATACGCATCGGAGGTCACCGTATGCGTGATGCGTTGCGAGGGTGCACTGGCAGCGGCGGGAAACAGTCCGCCCAGGGCAATTGCCAGTACCGCAAGTCCATTGAGTGCATGTTTTATGCGCGTGGTGCTCCATGATTGAGGAAGTGAGGCGGCACCTTCAGGGTGCCTGCGCAGCGTGGACACAACAACAGCCCTGCGTAAGAGGCAAAACCGACCGGGATGTGAGGTGGATCGCGGAAGGTCCAATTCCTGACGACCCAGCGCTGGAAAGCCTGACCGGAAAGGGCCACCGTTCCTGGCGATCTTACCTTCGGCCTGCTGCACCGCCGCGAGTGGTGTCACACAGCTCTGGCTAGACTGTGCTTCTTTTTCCGCACCGCAGGAGGCACCCATGGCCCATCCCATTTCCGTATCCCTGATTGGCGTTCCCACCGATGTCGGTGCGGGCCATCGCGGCGCACGGCTGGGGCCGGAGGCGCTGCGCGTGGCGGGCCTGCCGGAGGCGCTGGAAGCGCGCGGCGTGGACGTGCGCGACGTGGGCAACCTGGATGGCCCGCGCAACCCGTGGACCGCGCCGGTGGAGGGCTACCGCCACCTGGATGAGGTGGTGGCCTGGAACCGCGCACTGATGGAAGCCAGCTACGCCGAGCTGCAGGCCGGGCGCATGCCGATCATGCTCGGTGGCGACCATTGCCTGGGCATCGGTTCGATCACCGCCGTCGCGCGCTGGTGCCGCGAGCAGGGGAAGAATCTGCGCGTGCTGTGGCTGGACGCGCATTCGGACTTCAACACCAGCGATGTCACGCCGTCGGGCAACATCCACGGCATGCCGGTGGCCTGCCTGTGCGGCCTCGGCCCGGACGCGCTGACCCGTCTGGGCGGCAGCGCACCGGCGATCACCCCGGCGCAGATGCACCAGATCGGCATCCGCTCGGTGGACCCGGAAGAAAAGCGCCTGATCAAGACCCACAAGGTGGATGTCTATGACATGCGCTACATCGATGAGAACGGCATGAAGCGTGCCGTGGAAGCGGCGCTGGCCGGCATCGATGAGAACACCCACCTGCATGTCAGCTTCGATGTCGACTTCCTCGACCCCAGCATCGCGCCGGGCGTGGGCACCACGGTGCCGGGTGGGGTGAACTATCGGGAGGCGCAGCTGGTGATGGAAATGATCGCCGACACCGGGCGCATGGGTTCGCTGGACATCGTCGAGCTCAACCCCTTGCTGGACAAGCAGAATGCCACCGCCGAACTGGCCGTGGACCTGGTGGAAAGCCTGTTCGGCAAGTCCACCCTGATGCGCGACTGACCGTCCCCTGCTGAACGGATCGCCGAACCGTTCACGCCCGCTCCACGCCCCTGCCGCCAGATTGCACTTCACGCGGCGGCAGTGGGCATTGGTGCCCTCCCGCCGAGCGAAAGAATCCCATCCGCGAATGAAGCGGTATAGCGGCGAACCCAAGGAGAAGCCCATGAAGCGCGTAGTTGCCCTGATGCTGTTGTCGATGTTCTCGGTGGCCCTGCTGGCCGGTTGCAACACCGTGGCCGGTGCCGGCAAGGACGTGCAGAAGGCCGGTGAAAAGGTTGAGGATGCCGCCAAGGGTCGTTGAGCCTGAAGTGGAACGGAAAGCAAAAAGGCCGGGGGGATCTCCCCGGCCTTTTTGCTTGCGCGTTTCCCTGCAGCGTACGTGTCCAAGCGTAGTGAACCATTCAAGCAGGTGAGCGTGTATTTCATTGGCGGTTGACCGGCATTCAACAGCTGCTGCGCGAAGCTGGAGCCACGGTAAGAACGCCGTTGCAATCAAGGACTCCCAGCAATGAACAAAGACATCATTTCCGGCAAGTGGTCGCAGCTGAAGGGCAAGGCGCAGGCCAAGTGGGGCGATCTGACCAACGACGATTTCGATGTGGCCGAAGGCAACGCCGAGTATCTGGCCGGCCGCCTGCAGGAACGTTATGGCTGGGCCAAGGATCGCGCGGAGAAGGAAGTGCGTGAGTTCCAGGACGCGGTGAGCAAGGACTACCCGGACTACAAGTAAGCGCTTCGATTTCCCCCACAACACGACGCCCGCACCGTGAGGTAGCGGGCGTCGTGTTGTTTGCGCGGGACGATCAGCGGGCCGGCGGGTCCGGCACGTAGCGGTTGGGGAACGCCTGCGGTTCGCGCGGCAGGCGCGAGGGCGCATCGACCAGGATGCCGCGCGCACGCAGGTTGCGGGCGCTGTCGTAGCGCAGCTGCAGAACCTGCGCCGGGCTGCGGCTGGCCCGTTCGAAGTCGGTATCGCGCACCGAAGAGTGTTCACGTGCGCCGTGGCCGGTGCCCAGCGCTGGCGCCTGTGACTTGCTGGCATAGCCCTCGATGCGGCTGGCACTGGCGTCGGCGGCAGCCTCGGCTTGCGCGGTCGGTGCCGGCAGCGGCACGCCACGTCGCAGGATCGGCTGCGGGTACCAGCGACGCGCCTCCTCGAACACCGCCACCCCGACCACGCCGATGTTGTCCGGGCGGCCGGTGCGACTGGCATAGCTGCCGCTGGGGCTGCTGAACACGAACTGCGCCACTTCGTCCTGGCTCTTGCGCCAGCCGGTGATGTCGGCGCGCTGGCCGGGATTGAGCACGTAGCCGGTCTGCGAGGGATCGGCATCCTCGCCGGAGATGGCGTTGACGCCGTCCACCGACAGCACTACCAGCACCCGGCGCGGGCTGTCGTTGTACAGGCGCACGGCGTAGCGGTGGCCGCGCTCGCCGGCCACCCAGCGCTGGCCCTCGGCGGAGTAGCTGCGCAGTTCGGTACCGCGGTCGCGGTCGACCAGGGCCATGCGTACGGGGCCGCCGTCGTACACCGGTGGCGGCATGGGCGCCGGGCGGAAGCCGGCCAGGGGCAGGATCAGCAGCAGGGGCAGCAGGCGTTTCATCGGGCGTCTCCAGCGGGGTTGGGTGAATGAACGCGCCGCGGGCCCTGACGGGGTTGGTGGCGTGCAAGGTAAACTGGCCCCGTTCATCGAAGGTTACCCCACGCAGTCATGACGACCCGAGTCCTTACCGGCATCACCCCCTCCGGCACGCCCCACCTGGGCAACTACGTTGGCGCCATCCGTCCGGCCATCGCGGCCAGCCGCGCGCCGGGGATCGAGAGCTTCTTCTTCCTGGCCGACCTGCACAGCCTGATCAAGTCGCAGGACCCGCAGCGCACCCAGCGCGCGACCCTGGAGATCGCGGCCAGCTGGCTGGCCTGTGGCCTGGACCCGGAACACGTGTGGTTCTACCGCCAGAGCGACATCCGCGAGACCACCGAGCTGATGTGGTTCCTGACCGCCATCGCCAGCAAGGGCATCCTCAACCGCGCGCACGCCTACAAGGCGGCGGTGGACAAGAACCGCGAGGAAGGCGTGGACGAGGACGCAGGCGTCAGCGCCGGCCTGTTCATGTACCCGGTGCTGATGGCGGCCGACATCCTGATCTTCAAGGCCGACCAGGTACCGGTGGGCCGTGACCAGATCCAGCACATCGAGATGGCGCGCGATTTCGCCCAGCGCTTCAACCACGTGTACGGCAAGGAGTATTTCCCGCTGCCGGACGTGGTGATCGACGAGCAGGTGGCGACGCTGGCGGGCCTGGATGGCCGCAAGATGAGCAAGAGCTACCACAACACCATTCCGCTGTTCGTGCCGCGCGAGGAGCTGAAGAAGCTGGTGTTCTCGATCCTGACCGACTCGCGCGCACCGGGCGAGCCGAAGGACACCGAGGGCTCGGCGCTGTTCCAGATGTACCAGGCGTTCGCCACGCCGGAACAGACCGCGGAATTCGCCAGGGCCTTCGCCGCCGGCATCAGTTGGGGCGACGCCAAGCAGCAGCTGTTCGAGCGTATCGACAGCGAGCTGTCGCCGCTGCGCGAGCGCTACAACGCGCTGATGGCCGAGCCGGAGAAGATCGAAGCGTTGCTCAAGCGCCGTGGCCAGCAGCTGCGCGAGCAGTTGGCGGCACCGCTGCTGGAAGAACTGCGCCACGCCGTGGGCCTGCGCGACCTGTCCACGGCGGGCGACATCGCCAGCGAAGATGCCGGCGTGGCCCGCGTGGCGCCGCCGCAGTTCAAGCAGTACCGCGAGAAGGATGGGCGTTTCTACTTCAAGCTGACCGCTGGTGACGGCACGCTGCTGATCCAGAGCGAAGGCTTCGATTCGCCACGTGATGCGGGCCAGCTGATCGCGGTGATCAAGCAGGCAGAGCAGGGCGACCAGCTGCAGAGCGAGCTGTTCAAGCTGGGCGCCGAGGTGGACGCGGTACTGGCCGCCCTGGCCGCGCTGCGCGAAGCGGCCTGATCGCCGGGCGTAGAGTCGAGCCATGCTCGACTCGGCTCCGCCTCTGTAGAGCCGAGCCCATGCTCGGCTGGGTAGCAAAGCAGCCGAGCATAGGCTCGGCTCTACAGGGAAGCCCCCCGCCGGCACGACCGTGGCACAGCACCCATGGCATGATGTCCGCGCGCCTCTGGCGCGATGACATGGAGTCTGCGATGGCCTGGTTGTCGCTGCTGCTGTTCCTGCCCTGGTTCCTGCTGCTGGGCAGCCTGTACTGGCTGTTTCCGCGCCAGCCGCGCAGCGCGCGGCGGCGCCTGTTCGATGGCACCACCCTGGTCGTGGCGTTCGCGCTGAGCATCGTGTCGATGCTGTGGGGCTACCGCATTGGCGTGGTGCAGCCCGGCGCCGGCCCGATCTGGCCGCAGGTGCTGGCGGTGCTGTACGCCTACGGCGCGTTCCTGGCGGTGCTGGTGCTGGCGTTGCTGCTGCGGCCGCGGTTCGGATTGCGCTCTGGCTGATCGGTAGTGCCGGCCGCTGGCCGGCACATGCATTCTCCCGGCCATCCCGAGGTTGCCGACCAGCGGCCGGCACTACCCGACCAAAGCCGCATCGAACCCGGGCCGCCTGCGCGCCTACCATGGGCGTCTGTTCACGAGACTGCCAGGTGCGTGCCGATGACCGCCGACCCCAGCATCCACACGATCGATACGGGCTTCCAGCGCCCGGACTTCGACGCGGCCTACCTGATCGTTGAAAACGGCCGCGCGGCCTTCGTCGACTGCGGCACCGGCCTGTCTGTGCCGGCGATGCTGCAGGCGCTGGCGGATGCCGACCTGGGTGTGGAAGCGGTGGATTGGTTGCTGCTCACGCACGTGCACCTGGACCACGCCGGTGGTGCAGGCCTGCTGATGCAGCAGTTGCCGAATGCGAAGGCGGTGCTGCATCCGCGCGGTGCGCCGCACATGATCGACCCGACCCGGCTGATTGCGGGTGCGACGGCGGTGTACGGCGCCGAAGAGATCGCGCGCAGCTACGGCCGCATCGAGCCGATTCCCGAACACCGCGTGGTGGTTGCCGAAGACGGCCACCGCATCGATCTCGCTGGCCGCGAGCTGGTGCTGCTGCACACGCCGGGCCACGCACTGCACCATTATTGCGTGTGGGATGCGCGCAGCCGCAGCTGGTTCACTGGCGATACGTTCGGCATCTCCTACCGCGAGCTGGACAGCGCGCAGGGCGCTTTCATCTTCCCGACTTCCTCGCCGGTGCAGTTCGACCCGGAGGCGATGAAGGCCTCGATCCGACGCATGCTGGGCTACGGCCCGCAGGCGATGTACCTGACCCACTATGGGCGCGTGGAGCAGGTGCAGAAACTGGCCAACGACCTGTTCGAACAGATCGATGCGATGGCCGCGATCGGCCGCCAGTGCGATGGCCGGCCGGACCGCCACCGCTGCCTGCTGGCCGCACTGCAGGCGCTGTACCTGGAACGCGCACAGCTGCATGGCTGTGCGCTGGACGATGCGGCGGTGATCACTGTTCTGGCGATGGACATCGAACTCAACGCGCAGGGCCTGGCCTGCTGGCTGGACCGCATCAGCAGGTAGAGTCACGCCCTGCGTGGATGACGTGGGCCCAGGCTGCGCCGTGATGTCACGACCACGTTACACTCTGGTGACTTCCAAGCTAGCCGTGGTACTGCCGTGAATCCGATGCGCGTGTTGCTGCTGTCGTCCTGCCTGTTCGTCGGGGGCCTGGCCCATGCGGCCAACGACCTGCCGGGTGGCGGCATCGATCCGCAGGCACTGTCGCGGCATGTGCGCGTGCTGGCGTCGGATGAGTTCGAGGGCCGCGCACCGGCCACCGAGGGCGAAGAGCGCACGGTGCAGTACCTGATCGAGCAGTTCCGCAGCTATGGCCTGCAGCCGGGCGGCGTGGACGGCAGCTGGGTGCAGCCGGTGCCGCTGGTGCGCGCGCAGCTGGAGGGTGAGGCCAAGGCCAGCCTGTCGCTGAAGCAGGGCAAGCGTGCGCTGGCCAATGGCGTGGACGTGACCCTGCAGAGCCTGCAGCCGCGCAAGCGCGTGCAGATCAAGGATGCACCGTTGGTGTTCGTCGGCTACGGCATCGACGCACCGGAACGCCACTGGAACGACTACAAGGACGTGGACCTGCACGGCAAGATCGCCGTGGTGCTGATCAACGACGCCGACTTCGAGGCCGATGCGCCGGGCGCGTTCGATGGAAAGGCGGTGACCTACTACGGCCGCTGGACGTACAAGTTCGAGGAAGCCGCACGCCGGGGTGCCGAAGGCGTGCTGATCGTGCACGAGACCGCGCCGGCCGCGTATGGCTGGGCCACGGTGAAGAGCTCGGGCACTTCTCCGCTGTTCGACATCGAGCGCGGCCAGGCCGAAGCGATGGCGCAGCACACGCCGCTGCGCGGCTGGATGCAGCGCGAGCTGGCCGAAGCGATCTTCGCCGACGCCGGCCTCGACTTCGATGCGGAGAAGCGCAAGGCGATGCGTGCCGACTTCCGCCCGGTGGCACTGGACAACGCCAAGCTGAGCGTGGATTTCGCGCTCAAGCGCGAGCAGGTGGTGACCCGCAACGTGGTCGCCAAGCTGCCCGGTGGTGAACATGCTGACGAGGCCGTGATCTTCTCCGCGCACTGGGATGCGTTCGGTATCGGCCAGCCCGACGCCAAGGGCGACCGCATCCGCCGTGGTGCGATCGACAACGCCACCGGCGTGGCCACGGTGCTGGAACTGGGCCGTGTGTTCGCCGCTGGCCCGCAGCCACAGCGCACGCTGTACTTCGTGGCACTGACCGCCGAAGAGAAAGGATTGCTGGGCGCCAGCTACTACGCCGCCCATCCGCTGGCGCCGCTGGACAAGACCGCTGCGGTGCTGAACATCGAGATGTTCAGCCCGGATGGCCCGACCCGCGACATTGCCTCGTGGGGCAAGGGCCGGGTGTCGCTGGAAGGCGATCTGGAGCGCGTGGCCAAGGCCCGTGGCCGCAGCTACAGCCCGGACCCGAACCTGGAAGCCGGCTTCTTCTACCGCGCCGACCACTTCGCCTTTGCCCGCCTGGGCGTGCCGGCGATCACCATCGGCCCGGGCCTGGACAAGCTGGACGGTGGCGTTGAAGCCGGCCGCGCGCTGCGCGAAAAGTACTTCGCCGACTGCTATCACCAGACCTGCGATGCCTGGACGCCGAGCTGGGACCCGAGCGGCCACGCTGCCGACACCCTGCTGGTCTACGACCTGGGCGCCGAGCTGGCCAACAGCCGCCGCTGGCCGACGTGGGAAAAGGAATCGGAGTTCCGCGGCGCGCGCGACAAGAGCGAAGCGGCCCGCCGTTGAGTAATGCCGGCCGCTGGCCGGCAACTCCCTGCTCTTTCCGGAGGTTCATGAGGTTGCCGGCCAGCGGCCGGCACTACCGAAAGACGGCGGCTTTGCCGGCCAGCGGCCGGCACTACCCGCGCCGTCGCAGCAGCTTCCACGCGCCCCAGCCGCCGGCGGCGAGCGCGGCCAGATAGCACGCCGCCATCGTGCGCAGGCCGACCAGCGGCCCCGCGTTGACGCCGCGATGCAGCCGCAGGTGCAGCGAGCTGTGGCCGCTGCCCAGGTCCATCGCCAGCTGCAGCGCCAGCGCGGCGCAGAACACCAGCAGGGCGACCCCGAACCCCGTGCGCGGCCACGTGGCCTGCGCGTTGGGGCGGCGCAGCACCCAGGCCAATGCCGTGGCTGCGGCCAGCGTCACCGCGATCCACATCAGCGCGGTGGCGGGAGACGTAGCGGCCACCGGCATTGCACCAGTGGCCGCGATCAGGGCAACGCGCTTACTTGCGGGTGCCGTCGAGCCAGTTCGGGCCCTTGTTGGTAAGGAAGAACACATAGACCACCAACGATACCGCGATCGTGGCGGTCACGTAGATGGCGAACCAATCGACGTGGCCGGTCTTCAGCGCGCCCTGGTACAGCAGCGGGGCGGTGCCGCCGAACAGCGAGTTGGCCAGCGCATAGCCCAGGCCCACGCCCAGTGCACGCACGTGGGTGGGGAACAGCTCGGCCTTCACCACCGCGTTGATCGAGGTGTAGCCGGTGAGGATGACGAATGCCAGCGCCAGGGTCAGGAAGGCCAGGGTGGCGTCATGCTGGTGCGGCAGCTGGGTGATCAGGTACCAGCTGTACAGCACGCCGCCGACGCCGAAGAACACCAGCAGGGTCTTGCGGCCGATGATGTCCGACAGCCAGCCACCGACCGGTTGCAGCACCATCAGGAAGGCCAGCACGCCCAGGTTGATCAGGGTGCCGGTCATCGGGTCGTTGCCGGCGAAGGCGCTCTGGATCATCTTCGGGCCGTTCACCGAGTAGGTGTAGAAGGCCACGGTGCCGCCAGCGGTGATCAGGAAGCACAGCAGCAGCGGCCGCCACTGGTGCACGAACAACTCGTACATCGAACCGGACTTCTTTGCCTTGCCCTCGCGCGCGGCCTCGATCGACGACTCCGACAGCGACTCGTCCATGCCCCGGCGCAGCCAGAACACCACCACCGCGGCGATGCCACCGATGCCGAAGGCGATGCGCCAGCCCCACTCGGAGATCTCCGGCTTGCCCCAGAAGGTCAGCATCAGCAGCAGGGTCAGCTGGGCCAGCACGTGGCCGCCGACCAGGGTGACGTAGTGGAACGAGGACAGGAAGCCGCGACGGCCCGGAATGGCGGCCTCGGACATGTAAGTGGCGCTGGCACCATACTCGCCGCCAGTGGCGAAGCCCTGCAGCAGGCGCGCGAACAACAGGATCACGGCGGCCCAGATGCCGATGCTGGCGGCGGTGGGGGTGATGGCGATGAGGAACGAGCACAGCGCCATCAACGTGACCGAGACGGTCAGCGCCAGGCGGCGGCCGTGGCGGTCGGCGAAGCGGCCGAAGAACCAGGCGCCGATCGGGCGCATCAGGAAGGTCGCCGCGAAGATCGCCCACACGTACAGGGTGGAGTTCTTGTCGTCCGGCGAGAAGAACTGCGATTCGAAGTACACGGCGAACACCGAGTACACGTAGACGTCATACCACTCCACCAGGTTGCCGGCGGAGCCTTTGAGGGTGTTGGAGATCGACCGCCGCAAGGCGGCGCGGTCGTTCGCGGGGACAACAGGTTGGGACGTGGTGCTCATCTGGGTGGAAATCCTCGATGCGGCGCGTCCGTGCGCAGGGAAAACGGCGTCCGGCCGTGGGGCGGCGCGGCCGGGCAGCCTTCTTGGTACTGCATCGGCCGTCAACACGGGGTAGCAGACCAGAGCAGGGTGCATGGATGGATGACAGCGTGCCACCGTATGGGGTCCCGGACCATACTCAAAACGTCCTAGAATCCGCCTTCCCCCGGCTCCCTGGTGTGTCATGTCGGCTCCCCCCTCTTCGTCTGCGGCTGCCCCCCGGGGTGGCCTTGTCGCGCTGGCACTGCTGCTGGTCTACGTGGTCTGGGGCTCGACCTATCTGGGCATCGCCAAGGCCCTGCACGGCGGCGCACTGCCGCTGACGATGGTCTCCGGCAGCCGCTTCATCATTGCCGGCGGCCTGATGTTCCTGGCCTTGCGCCTGTTCTGGAAGCTGCCGAACCCGACGCTGCGGCAGTGGCGCAACCTGGTCATCATGGGCGTGACCATGCTGGTGCTGGGCAACGGCATGGTGGTGCTGGCCGAGCGCGAGGTGTCCTCGGGCCTGGCCGCCACGGCGGTGGCCTCGGTGCCGCTGTGGATGGCGCTGTTCTCGGCGCTGCGCGGGCAACATGCCAGCCGTGGTGAGTGGCTGGGCATCGCCATCGGCTTGCTCGGCGTGGTCTGGCTCAACGCCGGCAGCAGCCTGACCGGCTCGCCGACCGGGCTGGTGCTGCTGCTGATCGCGCCGATCGGCTGGGCGTTCGGTTCTGTGTGGGCACGCGGCCTGGACCTGCCGGGCCCGTTCATGACCGCGGCCGGGCAGATGATCTGCGGCGGCGTGCTGCTGGTGCTGATCGGCCTGGCGGTGGGCGAGCGCCCGACCACGCTGCCCGATACCGGTGGCCTGCTGGCAATGGCTTATCTGTGCGTGTTCGGCTCCATCGTCGCGTTCACTGCCTACGTGTGGCTGCTGCAGAACGTGCGCCCGGCGCTCGCGGGCAGCTACGCGTATGTCAATCCGGTGATCGCGGTGCTGCTGGGCGCGCTGCTCAACGGTGAGCGCTTCGGTTGGCGCGACCTGCTGGCGATGGCGGTGATTCTTCTGGGTGTGGTGGTGCTGACAATGGCAAGGACGAGAAAGAAGTGAGCATGGACGAGAAAGAACAACGCCGGGGCCTGCTGGTCACCGCATCCACCTTCGTGATCTGGGGCCTGGTGCCGGTCTATTGGCACCTGCTCAACGAGGTGCCCTCGTTCCAGATCATCGCCCACCGCATCATCTGGAGCACGGTGCTGGTGCTGGGTTGGCTGTTGATCAGTGCGCGCCTGGGCTGGTGGCGGAAGATCGCCGCGCAGCCGCGCGCGCTGCCGATCCTGCTGGTGTCGAGCCTGACCATCGCGTTCAACTGGGGCCTGTACATCTGGGCGGTCAACGCCGGTCATGTCATCGAGACCAGCCTGGGCTACTTCATCAACCCGCTGGTGAACGTGCTGCTGGGCGTGCTGGTGCTGAAGGAACGGCTGCGCCGGCTGCAGTGGGTAGCGGTGGCAATGGCGGCGGTGGGCGTGGCCTGGCTGACCATCGATGCAGGTACGCCACCGTGGATCGCGCTGGGCCTGGCCTGTTCGTTCGGCCTGTATGGCCTGCTGCGCAAGCTGGTCTCGGTCGACCCGGTGGCCGGCCTCGGCGTGGAGAGCATGTACCTGTTCCTGCCGGCGCTGGCGTTTGCGATCTGGGCCGAGAACGGCCACGGCGGTGCGTTCTTCCATGGTTGGGGCTGGCGCAACGACCTGCTGCTGATCTTCGGCGGCGCGGTCACCGCCGTACCGCTGATCGGCTTCGCCTATGGCGTGAAGCGCATTCCGCTGTCGCTGGTCGGCATCCTGCAGTACATCGCGCCGAGCCTGCAGCTGCTGCTGGGTGTGTTCTTCTTCCATGAGGCATTCGACACTGCCAAGGCGATCGGGTTTGCAGCGATCTGGGCCGGCCTGGTGCTGTTCGTCGGCGACAACCTGCGCGCGATGCGCGCCAAGCGCTAGCGCCGGCGGGGATCCGACCCCGCTTCCACGAAAAAAAGAACGGCGCCCCGAGGGGCGCCGTTCTGCTTCCATCCACGGCCAGGAGAGAGGGATGGCCGTGGCGGGAACGCGGTTGCAGGCTTAGAAGCGCTGCTGGTACTTCATGTACATGAAGCGGCCGATGTCGAAGCCACCGTAGTAGGTGAAGCTGCTGTTCGGCTGGCTGTACATGATCGGGCCCTGGTGGTTGAACACGTTGTTCACGCCCAGCGACACGGTGCCATCCCACGGCAGGCTGTAGCGCACCTGCAGGTCGTGGAAGGTGTTGGAGCCCACCCTGTTGGTCGGCGAGGCGCTGGTGTACGACGAGTTGAAGCCCGGCATGTTGCACTCGTCCATGTACGAGCACTTCTCCTTCATGCTGGAGTAGTAGCGCGCGGTCCAGCCGATGCCGAGGTCGCCATACTGCCAATCCAGGTTGAAGGTGGAGCGCACGCGGAAGTCGCCCGCCCAACCGGTACGCTGTTCCACCGGGGTGGTGGCGGCGCTGTCGTTGCGCTGCTCCAGGTAATCGGTGTAGGTGGTGTTCCAGTTGACGGCGAACTTGCCGAACGCGGTTTCCGGCAGGCGGTAACGCACGTTGATGTCATAGCCGGCAGTTTCGCGGTAGCCCGCGTTGACCAGCGAGCGGTCCAGCGAGTTGACCTGGCCGTTGCTGCCACGGGTGAAGCGGCCACAGGCAGCATCCGAACCCTGCACGTAGCACTGTTCCAGGATGTTGGTGGCCGACTCACCGACGATGGCGTTGTCGATGCGGATCTTCCACCAGTCCAGGCTGACGTCCAGGCCCTGCACGAAGTCCGGGCTGTAGACCAGGCCCACGGTCCAGGTCTTGGCGGTTTCCGGCTTCAGGTCCGGGTTGGAACCCGAGCTGAAATCGGTGGTGGCCTGCTGGCCGGGCTTGGTGGCCACGCTGCCATCGCTGTTGAGCTGGCGGAAGTTGGCCGGCACCTTCAGCGCCTGGCAACGGGCAGCGACGGCCGGGCTGGTGGCGGCGGTGCCGAAGGAGGTATCGCACGGGTCGGTGAACGAGTCGCGGCTGCTGACGGTGCCGCCGTACAGGTCATCCACGGTCGGCGCACGGAAGCCGGTGCCGTAGGTGGCGCGCACCAGCAGGCTGTCGATCGGCTTCCACTTCAGGCCGAACTTGCTGTTGGTGGTGGAACCGAAGTTGTTGTAGTCCGAGTAGCGACCGGCCACGTCCAGCGACAGTTCGCGGGCGAACGGCAGGTCGGCCAGCAGCGGCACCTGCAGTTCCAGGTAGACCTCGTTGAGCGAGTAGTTGCCGCGGGTCGGCTGGCCGCTGGTGCCGGCGATCTCGCCTTTCTGCACCTTCATGTCCGGCGTGTAGCTGGCCTCCTCGCTGCGGTGCTCGAAGCCCATCGCGGCCAGGATGTCGCCGGCCGGCAGGGTGAACAGCGAACCGGAGATGTTGCCGCTGGCAACCTTGGTGGTGCTCTGCATCTTGTCGACGAAGCGGGTGAACAGGTAGTCCTGCACGTCCTGGTTGCTCAGCGAGCCCGGGCCGGTGTAACCCATCGGGGCGGCCGGGTTCCACGGCACGCAGCCGGTGATCACCGCGCCCGGCGCACCGCAACGGGCCACGTTGCCGTCCATGAAGGACGGGCCGACGGCCAGGTTGACGTGCGGCTGGTACATGCTGCCGGTACCGATGCGCTCGCCTTCGTTGCGGTTGTACATGTAGTTGATGTTCCAGTCCCAGTACCGCGAACCGGTTTCGAAGCTGCCTTCCAGGCCGATGCTGGCGCGCTTGGTTTCCAGGTTGTTCTCGGTGCCGCGCGGCAGTTCCTCGGTGCGGTGCGCGAACAGCGCATCCTGGCCCCACAGGTTGAACGCGCTGTCCTTGGACAGGGCGGCACGGCTGCCATTGCGGGCCTGCGCGGCGCTGACCGAGTACGGGTAGCCGGCCAGGTGCTTGGTCGACTCGCGCTTGCTGTACAGCGCGTCGGCGACGATGCGCAGGTTGTCGGTGATCGAGAAGCCACCGTTGGCGAACACCGAGGTGCGCTCCAGGCCGGTCAGCAGGCTCATGTTCGACTTGGTGTTGGCACCATCGGCCGGGTCCGGCGCATGGAAGTTGCCGGCCTTGCTCGGGTCGCCGCCCGGACCCACGGTCAGGTTCTTGCCACCGACGGTGACGTAGCCCCACGGCGTGTTGCCGTTGAGGCCATCGTTCGGGTGGCGCGGGCCGTTGGTGTAACGGCTGAACTCGCGGTCCTTGCCCAGCACCTCGTCTTCCTTGGTGCGCTCGGCGCCCACGCTGAACCAGCCGCGCTCGAAGGTCTTGCCGAAAGTTGTACTGTATGCGCGCTTCTGGCCGTCACCCTGGCCGTACTGGCCGACATAGACGCTGGCTTCGCCACCATCGAAATTCTTGCGGGTGATGATGTTGACCACACCGGCGATGGCATCGGAGCCGTACAGCGCGGAGGCGCCGTCGGTCAGCACTTCCACGCGCTCGACGATGGACGACGGGATCGAGGCCAGGTCGGAGTAGCCGCCGGCGCTGACGCCCATGCGGCGGCCGTCGATCAGCACCAGGCTGCGTTCCGGGCCAAGGTTGCGCAGGCTGACGTACATGCCGCCGAAATCGCGCGAAGAAGTCAGCGACGAGGCGCGGCTCATGCTCGGCGCCCCGGCGGCAGGAATGTCCTGCAGGATGTCGGCGACGTTGACGTAACCCTTCTTCTCGATCTCGGCGCGGTTGAGCGCGACCACCGGCTGTGCGGTTTCGACACTGGCCTGGCGGATGCGCGAGCCGGTGATTTCGATGCGGTCGAGGTTGGTCGGGGTATCGCCGGCGCTCTGTGCGAAGGCGGGGGTGGTGCAGCTGGCGGCCAGCGCGATGACGATCGCGTTGCGCAGCGGATTGGTTTTCAGGGACATCCGTGAAATCTCGTGTTTCAGTAAAAACATGCGCCCGTTCTATGGGCGCGTGGGGTGCTGCAAACCAACGTGGGGGGCGCGATTCTAGAATGTTTCCATTCGTAACTGTTTGTCTCGACGCCGCTGGAAGTGCGCGAAGATGAATCGCAACCAACAATCCACAGATGCACTGTGCGCAGCGTCACGCGCGCTGCGTTTGCGATGAGTAGAGGCATCGATAGCGGCACAGAACCGCCACGCTTGAGCGGTTGTGACAACACGCCGCAGTGCGCACTTGTACGCAGGTGCCTATCCGTTGCGATGCATCCACCCGCATGAAATGCTCTTCGCGCTGTCATCGAAAACAAGAGACGAAGGAATGATCCAGCTCGACGAAGCACGCCGTCGCGTGCAGGCTGCACTTGCCAGCGACGATGAGCCGGTTGCATCACGCACGAGCATGAGATGGTCGAAGGCTGGCTGTTCTGCTTCCAGTCGCTGCGCTACCTGCAATCCGGCGAGATCTCGGACGCACTGGCCGGCAATGGCCCGATCTTCGTCGACAGGCATACGGGTGAGCAGCACGCGCTGGGCACGGCGTACGCGCCGGAGGAGGCTGTTCGCCGGCATTTGGCCCTGCGGCACCCACCATCCGATGTTGCGGCGATGGATGCCTGAGTTCAGCAACGAAAAAGGGACGGAGCCTTCGCTCCGTCCCCCTGCGTGATGCGCAGTCCACCGCTGCATGATGCTCAGGTTTCGCGCAGCGCCGTAGTGATCGGCAAACGCGCCGCGCGCAGCGCCGGGAACAGGCCGCCGACCAGGCCGATGCCCAGTGCCCATTTCAGGCCGGTCCACAGCAGTTCCGGTGATACGTGGAACTTGAACACCACCGCGCTGAAGTTGCTGCCGATGGTGGACACGCTGTAGCCATTGAACAGCAGCCATGCAACCGCACAGCCGAGCAGGCCACCGAGCAGCGCCAACAGCATCGTTTCCAGCATCACCGCCGTCACCACCGGCAGGCCGCGGAAGCCGATCGCACGCATGGTGGCGATTTCGCGGGCGCGCGTGGCCACGGCCGCATACATGGTGTTGAGCGCGCCGAACACCGCACCGACCGCCATGATCGTGCCGATCACCTTGCCCAGGATGTCGATCAGCTTGGTCAGCCCGCCGCCCTGCTTGCTGTAGTAGACGCGGGTGGTTTCCACGTCCAGCTTCAGGCGTGGGTCGGCAGCGACGGCCGCCTTGAACTGATCGAAGCCGGCCTTGCCATCGGTACGCACGCTGATCGACTGCCAGGCACTGCGCTGGTAGGTGGTGGCCAGCGTATCGGCGTCGGTCCACAGTTCCGAATCATGCGCATCGCCAGTGGCGAACACACCGACCACGGTCCAGGTCTGGTTGCCCAGCGTCAGCGTCCTGCCGACCTCCATGTCGCGGAACTGGCCCTTGGCGCCCTGGCCGACCACGATCTCGCGCAGCCCGGTGGCGAACTTGCGGCCCTCGACGATCCTGACCTTGTCATGCACCGCCCACGCCTGCGGGCCGACGCCGCGGAACTGGGCGTTGACGTCGGTGCCATCGGACTTGGACACCAGGTTGACCACCTGCGACAGCTCTGGTGACAACAACGGCCGGCCCTGCGCATCGCGGCTGATGCCGGGCAGGGTGGACAGCATCGGTACCTGCTCGCGGGTGATCACCGAGTTGGTCTCGGCCTGCGAGCCACCGCGCAGCACGATGGCAGTGGTGTCATCACCGGTGTTGTTGAGCGTGGCCTGGAAGCCTTCGCCCATCGCCAGCATCGCCACCAGCACGCCGACCACGCCGGCAATGCCGACCACGATCACCGAGGACGCGCCCCAGCGTTGCGGCAGGCTGGCCACGCCGATGCGGGTGGCGGCCAACGCCAGCCGTCCACCGCGGGTCAGCAGCAGCCACAGCGTTACCAGCACGGCCACGGCCAGCACGCCAAACCAAGGCAGCCCGATCCACAACACCAGGCCGATCGCAAGCAGCAGCACGGTTACGCCGTTGCCCAGCCACTTCTTGAGCTTGTTCATCTGCAATCCTCCTCAGCGGCCGGCCAGTGCATCGACGATCTTCAGGCGCTTGGCACGCAGCGCGGGCAGCAGCCCGACGATGATGCCGATCACTACGATCAGGCCCAACCCCATCAGCCAGGTCGGCGTTGGTACGTGTGGCGGCAGCATGCCCATGCTCTTCGGGCCGATCGCCGGCAGGATCAGGGCGGCCAGGCCCATGCCGATCAGGCCACCGAGGCCGATCAGCAGCACCGATTCCACCATCACCAGGGTCAGCACGGTGCTGTCCTTGAAGCCCAGCGTTTTCAGCGTGGCCAGCTCCGGCACGCGCTCGCGCACGGCCTGCGCCATGGTGTTGCCGGTCAACAGCAGCAGGGTGAAGAACACCGCGCCCATGATCGAGGTGACGATCATGCCGATATCCGCGAACTGCTTGACGAAGGCCTGCTGGAACGCCGATTCGGTCTGGGTCTTGGTCTCGTGGTCGGAGTTCGCCGAGATCGCATCGATCGCCTGTGCGACCCGCGAAGAGTGGTCCGGGTTGTCCAGCGTCACCGTGTACCAGCTCACCTGGTTCTTGATGTAGTCGTTGGATTCGTCGAAGTACTTCCAGTTCATCATCAACTGGCGTTCTTCGTTGGCGGCCAGCGCGCGGTCCTTGGAGCGGTAGATGCCCTTGAGCACCAGTGGCCAGTCATTGCTGCCGCCACGCGGGAAGATCGTCGCCTGCAGCGGGATGGTATCGCCGATCTTCCAGCCGAACTGCTTGGCCAGGGTTTCGCCGACGATGGCGCCAGTGCGGGTCTGCTTCCAGTCCTCCAGTTGTGCCGGATCGATCTGCAGCTCGCGGTAGACATCGAAGTAGTTGGGTGACACCGAGAAGTTCGGGAAGAAGTTCTTCGGGTCCTGGTAGATGCCACCAAACCACATGCCATAAGCCACGTCACGGACACCGGCTACCTGGCGCACCTGTGCTTCCAGCCGGATCGGCAGCGACTGGGTGATCGACAGCCGCGAGGCCACGATCAGCCGGTTGGCACCTTCCACGCTGCCACCCGACGAGAACGCCACCCGCACCGAATCGAGCATGCCGAACAGCAGGAACGCGGCCACCACCGAAAGCAGGGTCAGCAGGGTGCGGGTACGGCTGCGGAACAGCTGTGCCCACACCAACGAGAAGTATTTCATCGCTGTGGCCTCCGTCAGTGGGCCAGCGGCGCGTCGGCCAGCTCGCCCTTGTCCAGGTGCACCGTGTGCGTGGCGTACTCGGCGGCCTTCGGGTCATGGGTGACCATGATGATGGTCTTGCCGTGCTCGCGGTTGAGCTGCTGCAGCAGGCCGAGGATCTCCTCGGCCGATTGGCGGTCGAGGTCGCCGGTCGGTTCGTCGCAGATCAGGAAGGTCGGGTCGGAGACGATCGCGCGGGCGATTGCCACGCGCTGCTGCTGGCCGCCTGACAGTTCATTCGGGCGGTGGCTGCGGCGGTCGGCCAGGCCGACCAGGGTGAGCGCGATCTCGGCATTGCGGCGGCGCTGCGCCGCGCTGAGGTGGGTCAGCAGCAGCGGCAGTTCCACGTTCTTCTGCGCGGTCAGCATCGGCATCAGGTTGTAGAACTGGAACACGAAGCCGACATGGTGGCTGCGCCAGGTCGACAGCTGGCCGCCACTCATCTGGTCGATGCGCTCGCCCTCGATGCTGATCTCGCCGCCAGTGGGGCTGTCCAGGCCGCCGATCAGGTTGAGCAGGGTGGTCTTGCCCGAACCGGACGGGCCCATCAGCGCAACGAAGTCGCCGCTGGCGATGTCCAGGTCGATGCCGTGCAGCACCTGCACTTGCTCGGGGCCACGCTGGTAGGTCTTGGTGATGTTGCGCAGTGAAACCAGGGTCGACATGGGTGGTTCTCCACGGGAAGCGGGAAACGGGGAAGCGCACCTGCGGTGGCCGCAGGCGTGCGTCGAGCGATGCTGCCGGCCGCGCCCACGGGCGCCAGGCCGTTACTGCGCTTGTTTCTGTTGCACCTTGGCGCCATCGCGCAGGGTGTCGGGTGGGTTCACCACCACCGGCTCACCTGCGCTCACGCCCTTGAGGATCTGGCGGTCCTTGCCCATCGCCTGGCCGGCCTCGACCGTGCGCTGCTGAACGCGGTTCCCGTCACCCAGCACGAAGGCCACCGAGGCACCGTCGCGCTGGACCACGGCGCCGCCCGGCACGCGCACGCCCTGCGGCTTGGCGGCCGCCTGCGGCTGCGCCTGTTCCAGGAAGCTGACCCGCACGCCCATCTCCGGCACGATGCGCGGGTCTTTCACCTTCAGCGCCACGCGCACCTTCACCGTGGCCTTGCCGCGGTCGGCGGTGGGGATGATGGCGATCACCTCGCCGGGAATCTTCCATTCCGGGTAGGCGTTGAGCGTGGCTTCCACCGGCATCTTCGGCTGCACGCGGCCGATGAAGGCCTCGCCGACCTCCACTTCGATCTCCAGCGAGTCCATGTCCACGATGGTGCCGATGCCGGTACGGGTGAACCCACCACCCGCCGACAGCGGCGAAACGATCTCGCCGGGCTGCGCCGCCTTGGCGGTGACCACGCCGGAGAACGGCGCGCGCACGATGTTGTTGTCCACGCCCAGATCGGCGATGGCCAGCTGATCGTTGGCAACCTCGACGTTGCGCTGCGCGGTATCCAGCTGCGCACGCAGGCTGTCGCGCTGGGCCACGGCCTGGTCGTACTGCGAGCGCGAGACCAGCTGCTGGCCAACCAGCGCCTGCAGGCGGCTGGCTTCGGCGGCGGCCTGCCTCTGCTGCGCCTCCAGCCCGGCGACCTGGCTGCGTGCGGCCTGCAGCTGCGAGGCGTACAGGCTGCGCTGCGCGTCGGCATCGATCGGGTCGAGCGTGGCCATCACCTGGCCAGCCTCGACCCGCATGCCTTCTTCGATCATCACCTCGCGCACCTTGCCGGTGATCTTGGCCGATACCGTGGCCATGCGCCGGGCGACCACGTAGCCACTGGCGTCGAGCACCGAGCTGCTGGCGCTGCCCTGCTGGATGGCCACGGCGGGAGCGGTTTCCACCTCTACGGCCGGTGCGCGGCCGAACAGGTAGGCCACGGCCGCGGCGACCAGCAGCACGACCACGATGATCGCGATCCACAACCCGCGGCGGCCACCGCCATTGCCTCCGGAGGCCGGCGGGGGAGATTTGCGGTCGATACGGAGTTCCTTCAACAGCTCGGCAGAAGCGTTCATTCGTTCCATCACATGCGTTCGGGCGGGTGTGGCCGGAAGCGCGGACGACGGCGGTTCCGGCGGTGGAGCGTGCGGCACAGCATGAAGGCAGGCACAGCGAAGACGGCAGTGACAGCTGTCATCCGATGACACTGACGGCGGCAACTGCGAAATGTGACCACGGCGGCACAGGATGGCAACGTTCCCGCTACCGGTACTGCCCATGGATCCGATCGCCCCATTGCCGGCCCGCCGCAGCGGCGCCGCCAAGCGTACCGTGATCTGCGCCCGGTTGCGCCGGTGCCGCCCAGCCGACGGTGGCGCCTGCGCGCAGGCGGCTGAACTGGCATGATCGGCGGCGATCGTCCCCGCCTGGAACCGCCCGTGCCGTCCATCTGGCTTGCCTCGCTGCTGCGCCCCGCGCCGGACTCGGCGGTGGCCGAGACGCTGCGCCGGGGAAAGTCCCCCTGGGGCGAGGTAATCCACCTGCTGTGGTCAGTGTGGATCTTCCTGACGCCCTTGCTTGGCCATGGCTTCACCCTGCGCTGGCTGCTGTTGACGCTGGCCAGCTATCCGGTGTTCCTGCTGCTGTACGCCAAGGTGATGGTGGCGCCGCGCCATCACGCCCCGCGTTATGCCCTGGGCCTGATCGCGATGTCGCTGGTGCTGCTGCCCTGGTACCCGTCCGGGCTGACCTACTTCGTGTTCGGCTGCGTGCTGCTGCGGGTGAGCGGTCGCGGCGGCTGGTGGCAGTATCTGCTGCAGCTCACTGGTCTGAACCTCCTGTTCTGCAGCCTCGCCCTGCTGTTCCAGTACCCGTGGCAGAGCCTGGTCTGGATCCCCGCCGTGTCCTATATCGTCGGCCTGGTCGTGAACGTGGAGGCACTCAACCAGCAGAAGGATGCGGCACTGCAGCTTTCACAGGACGAGGTGCGGCGGCTAGCAGCCACCGCCGAGCGCGAACGCATCGGCCGCGACCTGCACGACCTGCTCGGCCACACCCTGTCGCTGATCACGTTGAAGCTGGAACTGGCGCGCAAGCTGCAGGACCGCGGTGATGCACGCGCGCGGCAGGAGATCGGCGAGGCCGAGGCCATCGCCCGCGAGGCGCTGGCGCAGGTCCGAAGTGCGGTCACCGGTATCCGCGCCAGCGACCTGGCCGGCGAGCTGGCATCGGCGCGGCTGCTGCTGGAGTGCCAGCAGGTCCACCTTCAGTACGCACCACCACCGGCGATGCCGGTGGATGTCGAACGCGGGCTGGCACTGGTGCTGCGCGAGGCCGCGACCAATATCGTGCGCCATGCACAGGCGACGCAGGCACGGGTGGAGTTCATGCTGGAGGGAAGCATGCTGGCGATGCAGATCCGCGACGATGGTCGTGGCGGCGTGCAGGCCGAGGGCAATGGGTTGTGCGGCATGCGCGAACGCGTGGCCGCCCTGGGTGGAAGCCTGCAGGTGCAGTCCGCAAAGGGCGAGGGCACGGTGTTGACCGTGCGCGTGCCGCTGGCCGCTGCGACCACACCGCTGCCGCCAGGCGTGCCGCCGTCGCTGGTGCAGGACGGTGCCGCATGATCCGCATCCTGCTGGCCGAAGACCAGGCGATGGTACGCGGCGCACTGTCGGCGCTGCTGGGCCTGGAAGCGGATATCGAAGTGCTGGGCAGCGCCGCCGACGGCGAAACCGCGTGGCGCATGCTGCAGCAGCTGCAGCCGGACATCCTGGTGACCGACATCGAGATGCCGGGCCTGTCCGGGTTGGAGCTTGCACAGCGCATCGCGCGTCACGAGCTGCCGATCAAGGTGGTGATCGTGACCACCTTCGCCCGCGCAGGTTTCCTGCGCCGCGCGCTGGAAGCCGGCGTGCTGGGCTACCTGCTGAAGGACGCACCGGCTGAGAACCTGGCCGAGGCACTGCGCAAGGTCAAGCAGGGCATCCGTGCGATCGACCCGCAGCTGGCACTGGATGCGTGGTCGCAGGCCGACCCGCTGACCGACCGCGAGCGCCGCGTGCTGCGGCTGGCGGGCGAGGGCCGTACCGCCAGCGAGATCGCCGAGCAGTTGGGGCTGTCGCACGGCACGGTGCGCAACTATCTGTCCGAGTGCATCAGCAAGCTGGGCGTGGCCAATCGCATTGAGGCGTACCGGCTGGCGCGGCAGAAAGGGTGGTTGTAGGGGCGTGCGCCGACGCACTGGTAGCGCCGGGCGCTGCCCGGCGGATCATTTCCGCGCCTGTGGAGAGGTGTCACTTTCTTTGCGCGCAAAGAAAGTAACCAAAGAAACGCTCCGCCGGCCGCGAGCCGGCGTGCTTCGCACGCCGGTGCCCTGCGCTCCTCGGTCCGTCGAGGTACGGCGCGGGAACTCGCTGCGCTCAAACACCGGCGCCTCTTCGCCCCTGATTCACCGAGAAGCACAGGGCACCGGTGCGCAGCACCGGCTCGCGCTCTGGCGGCGCGTTTCTTTTGGTTACTTTTCTTTTCGCGCGAAAAGAAAAGTGACACCCCCCCGCGGTCGCGGAAACAATCCGCCGGGAACGCCCGGCGAATCCTTTCAATCCTTCCCGCGCGCCATCGCCTGGAACACCCCGTCCCGCCGCACCCACAGGTGGAACAACGCCGCACCCACATGCATCAGCACCGTGGCGAACAACACATAGGCCAGCAGGCTGTGCGCATTGCGCAGCGCGGCATACAGCGCCGGGGTGTGCGGAACGATCGATGGCAGGTGGAATCCACCCCACAGCACGATCGGGTATCCGCCGGCCGACAGCATCGCCCAGCCGATCAACGGCATCGCCAGCATCAGCGCGTACAGCACCCAGTGCGAGGCCTTGGCCGCTACCCCCTGCCAGACCGGCAGGTCGGCAGGCAGCGCCGGTGGGCGATGGCGCAGCCGGTTGTACAGGCGCAGCAGCGCCAGCAACAGGATCGCGATGCCCAGCGGGCGGTGCAGGTCGATCAGCGCGGGACGCAGGTGCAGCGAGGCGACCATGGTCACGCCGATGAACAGCATGGCGACGATCATCAGCGCCATGGACCAGTGCAGCACCCGCGCCAGCAGGTTGAAGTGGCCGTTGCCGGTGCTCATCGTGCGGCCTCCTTCGGTTGTTCGACATTGCCGGCGGCGCGCTCGCGTTCACGGCGGTTGAAGGACTGCGAGTACACCGCCGAGCGGGCCGCCAGGATCGGATCATTACTGCCGCGCACCCCACTGGGCAGGATCAGCGGATCGAAGTTGATCTGGCCGCAGGCGCCTTCTTCCTGCGACTGCATGCGGTCCAGGCTGAGTACGCCCGCCACTACCTGGTCACGCGACTCGGGCCACGGTACCGACGGATCATCGATGGCATCGCCGGGCTCGGCGGTGGTCACGACCAGGTTCCAGCGCACCGGGCCGTTGGCCAGGCGCTGCTGCAGTTCCTGGCTGAGGAAATCGACGCTGGCCTGCTTGCGCGCTTCCGCATCCATCTCCACCACCTGCGCCAGCGGCTGCCAGCGCCAGCGCACCGCACGCTTCTGGCCCTGCGCATTGGTGAACCAGAAACTGTTGACGCTGTTGAAAGTGGTGTCGGCCCAGCTGCTGGTCCATGGCGCTGTCTTCGCCCACTGCTGGAACGCCTGCGCACTGGGGTATTTCGCCAGCACTGCCGCCATCTTCTGCGGGTCCGGCTTGCCGGTGGCCGGGTCGGGAATCGAGGCGCGCGTCTGCTCGTAGAACGCCTCGGCCGTGGGTACCGCGAAGAACGGGAAGCTGTTCATCGCCATGCGCCATTCCTGGCCATCATCGCTGACCATCTGCACCGCCAGGCTGCGCACGCGTGCGGTGTTGTCGGCGCCGTAGGGGTCGCCGCCACCGATTGACAGGCGGCCCATCACCGGCACACGTGTCTGCGAGAACACCCGGGCACTGGACAGGGTAGGGGCCTGCGCGCTGGGTTCGAACCAGCCGCTTACGCAGATGCCCTTGCTGTGTGCACGGCGGAAGCCCGGATGGGCCGGGCCGGTGGCCTCGATGGTGTCGGTGAAGCGCTGCGCGGTGAGGCGGTCGCCCATCCAGCCGGCCAGCCAGGCGAAGGCCAGCGCCACGGTACCCAGGATGAGCGCGATCAGCGCGATCCAGAGCAGGGGGGAATGCTTGCGCGGTGCGCCCGGCGTCTGGCCGGCACGGGTGTAGCCGAAGAGCGACATGGTCGGAGTCCTGCCTTCACGGAGCGTGTGGGTGGTCGACCCACACATCCTCGCAGAACCCGGCCGAGGCCGAAATTCAATTTTTCGTCAGATTTGCCGGGGACAGCGTGCCGACCAAGGTCGGCACCCACCCGATCAGCTGTAACGCGCCTTCAGCATCGCCCAGGCCGAGCGCAGCGCCAGCGCTTCGCCACCGGCCGGACGGCCCGGGCGTTCGCCGTCGTTCCAGGCGTACACGTCCAGGTGCGCCCAGCGCTGGCTGTCTTCCAGGAAGCGCTCCAGGTACAGCGCGGCGGTCACCGAGCCGGCCATGCGCGAACCGGCATTGGCCAGGTCGGCAATGCCGCTGCTCAGATAGCGCAGGTAGGGGCGCCACAGCGGCATGCGCCAGACCGGGTCACGGGTTGCGTCGCCGGCCTGCAGCCACTGCTGCGCCACCGTGTCGTCGTTGCTGAAGAGCGCCGGCAGATCCGGACCCAGCGCGATGCGTGCGGCACCGGTGAGCGTGGCGAAATCCAGCACCAGGTCCGGCTTCTGCTCACCGGCGAAGGTCAGCGCGTCGCACAGGATCACGCGGCCTTCGGCATCGGTGTTGTCGATCTCCACGCTCAACCCCTTGCGGGTGGCGATCACTTCGCCGGGGCGGAACGCATCCGGACCGATCGCATTTTCCACCGCCGGCACCAGCAGCGTCAGCCGCACCGGCAGTCCGCGCGCCATCACCAGGCCGGCCAGGGCCAGCGCGTGCGCGGCGCCGCCCATGTCCTTCTTCATGTTGCGCATGCCGTCGGCCGGCTTGATGTCCAGGCCGCCGGTATCGAAGCACACGCCCTTGCCGACCAGCACCAGTGCCGGGTCGGTTTCCTTGCCCCAGCGCAGCACCACCAGGCGCGGCGCGCGGTGCGACGCGCGGCCCACGGCGTGGATGGCCGGGAAGTTCTGCTTCAGCAGTTCATCGCCGGTGATCGCCTCGACCTGCGCACCATGTGCATCGGCCAGTGCACGCGCGGCGTCTTCCAGCTGCTGCGGCCCCATGTCTTCGGTCGGGGTGTTGACCCAGTCGCGCACGCGCAGGCTGGCGGCGATCAGGTCGGCCACTTCGCCGGACGGTGCGGCCACCAGCTGCGCCGGGGCGCGGTTGCGCTTGCGGTAACGGTCGAAGCGGTAGCTGCCCAAGCCCCAGCCCAGCTGCAGCAGCGCCTGTTCGGCGGCAGGCAGTTCATTGGCCAGCTGCCAGACACTGCCTTCCGGCAGGGCGTGCGGCGCATGCGCATAGCTGTAGGCATCGGCGCGATCACCGACACCGATCACCGCGCCGGCCAGGCCCTCACTGCCGGGCAGCAGGGCCACGCTGTGCGCACCGGCAGTGAAACCCTGCGAGGCCAGCCAGGCCTGGGTCGCGGCCGGTTGGCCGTCCTTCCAAGCGGCGAACTGCTCGCGGTCCAGCACGTACAGCGGCAGCGCCGCGGTGGTGTCGGCGGTGAAACCAGTGATCTCGCTCATGCGTCAGGTACTCCGGGATGCGGCGGCGTCGAGGTTGGCGTCCAACCAGTCGGCCAGGCCGGTGAGGGTGTCGAACTGCAGGTCCGGCTGCAGTTTCGGATGGGTCCAGGTGGCTGCTTCGCGGTTGATCCAGCACCCGCGCAGGCCGGCGGCGATCGCCCCGGCCACGTCCATTTCGGCGTGGTCGCCGACATGCAGTACCTGTGCCGGCGCCACACCCAGGCGGGTGCAGGCGGCGTGGAAGATGCTTGCCTCCGGCTTGGCCGCGCCGTGTTCGCGCGCGCCCAGCTGGAAGGCGAAATGATGGGCCAGGCCGATCCGCTCCAGATCGGCGTTGCCGTTGCTCAGTGCTGCCACCGGCACCCGCGCGGCAATCCTCGCCAGCGCATCGATCGCATCGGGATAGCACTCGACCTGATTGCGCGCGGCGTAGAACGCTTCGTACGCCGGCTCCAGCAGATCGAGGCTGGCGCCACTGGCGTGCAGCGCTTCGTGCAGGGTCAGCCGACGCAGCGCGCTCAGGTCGTGGTGGAGGTGCGGATGGGCGTGGTACAGGCGCTCGCGCAGTTCGCGCATCGCCGCCACCGGATACATCGCGGCGGTGGCGGGGCTGTGTTCACGCATCCACTCGTGCAGGACCAGGTCGATGCGGGCGCCAATCGGAGCGAACGGCCACAGCGTGTCGTCAAGGTCGAGAGTGATGGCTTGGACGGGGAAATTCACCCCTCCATTCTACGCCTGCCCGCGCGGGCTTTCATTCCAGCAGCCGTGCCCAGCCCTGCATGCCTTCCAGCCGTGCCAGCACCAGCTTGATGCAGACCAGCAGCGGCACCGCCAGCAGCAGGCCGATCATGCCCCAGGCCCAGCCGAACACCATCAGCGCCAGGATCAGCACCAGCGGCGACAGCTTCATGCGCCGGCCCAGCACGATCGGGGTCACCATCTGCCCTTCCAGAGTGTGCAGGGCCAGGTACGCGGCCGCCGGCAGCAGCGCCTGCAGCGGGTCGCGGAATTCCACGAAGCCCATCAGCAGCATCAGTGCCACGCCGATCAGCGGGCCGACGTACGGGGCAAAATTCAGCAGCGCGGCCACCGTGCCCCACAGCAGCGCCTCCTGCAGGCCGATGCCGAGCAGCATCAGCACGCCGGCGAACACCAGCCCGACCAGGGTGTTGATCACGCTGATGGTCAGCACATAGCGCGAGACCTCGCGCTCGATCGAGCGCAGGATGTCGGCGGTGAAGCGCTGCTGCTGGCGGTTCGGGAACAGCGCGATTGCCGCGCGCTGCAGGCTCTGCCCATAGATCATGAAGAACAGGGTCAGCAGCACCACGGCCAGCACCGAGGCGGCAAGCCGTGGCGCGCGGGTCAGCATGCGGTACGGGTCGTCGAGCTGGGTGCGGATCACCTGCACCTTGTGGTTGCTGTCACCACCGGCCACGCGGGCGAAGTTCTCCGCCGCCTGGTTGGCCTGCTGCACCGGCTTGGTCAGGTCCTGCACCTGGCGGGCGACCTTGCGCAGCTGCTGCGGGGCTTCCTGCGCCCATTCCATCGCCGGGCCGATCAATTGCACCGCCAGTGAACCGGTCACGCCCAGGCCGGCGCCGAGAATCAGCAGCGCGCCCAGCGCGCGCGGAATCCACAGTTTCTGCAGCAGGCGCAGGATCGGGTTGCCGACCAGTGCGAAGAACATCGCCAGCAGCACCGGCAGGATGATGTCCTGCGCCGCCCACAGCGTGTAGCCCACCGCCAGGGTCGCCAGCACCACCAGCGACATCGGCCCGCGTGGGCGAGACGGAGGCGGCAGCGGTGCCTCCGGGTCCTGTGGATCGGCTGGTGACGGGGACAGGGAGGACTCGCTCATCGACGCATCAGCCGGAAAGGGGAGCGCATTATCCGCCGGCCGCCATCGGCGCGGCGGATTCCATGGATCAACGTTCGGACAGTTCGGTGGCCGCCTCGGCCGGGCGCGGTTCGCGCAGGTCCGGTTCCGCCTCCGGCACAGCTCGCGCCGCCGCTGCGGGCCGCGCTTCAGCGGCGGAGGCCGCTGCGTGTGCCTGTTCGCTGGCATCGCCGGCTTCTTCGGCCGCATCGTCGGCGGTGGCCGCCGCCTGCGCCGCCATCGCCGTGGCGAACGCTGCCTGCGCACTGGCGAACAGGTTCGAGACCGAACCCACCATCTGCAGCCAGCGCGCACCGTTGACCTTGCCCGGCATTTCCAGCTTGCCGGCAATGAAGCCACCGGCCAGGCCCACTACCACGATGCGTAGTGGCGACCAGCCCTGGCGCCAGACCTGGCTGAGCGTGGACCAGTGGTCCTGGGTCTCGACCAGGCGTACGGTCACCACCTGTTCGCAGCGCTTCACCCGCCGCTGCAGCGCACCGAACTTCATGGCTTGCCCTCTGGCAGCTGCACATCGGCATCGGGGTCGTCTTCGCTGGGCTCGTCGAACAGGCCCAGGCGGGACAGCTGGCGCCGGGTGGCGTGCATGCCGGTGTGGTGGAAGAAGTAGGACACCCGCCAGATCGCATAACCGGTGACGGCCAGGCTCAGCAGCGAGGTGATCAGCAGGGCCTGCAGCCAGCTCAGGCCCCAGCTCTGCAGCAGGGCGATGAGGGTGGCGGCCATCAGCAGCCAGGCCGACGCTCCGAATACGATCGCTACGCCGGCCCAGGCCAGCGCGCGGCCGAAGGCACTGCGTGCCAGCGCGAAGTCGGCCGAGGCCAACCGGCGCAGCGAACGCAGCGAGTGCTTGGCCGAGTCGGCAGCGGCACGACCGGCCGCGCCGACCTGGCGGATGCTCTCATCCAGCGGCGGGGTAGCCGCCGGATCAGGGGCTTGCGCGTTGTCTTCGCTCACGCCGCGGCTTACTTGTCGCTGCTGCCGCGGGCCAGCTTGGCGATGATCCAGCCGGCAGCGAAGGCCACGCCGAACGAGGCGAGCGGACGTTCGCGGATCAGCTCGGCGGCGCTGTCGATCAGGTCCTTGCCCTTGTCCATCAGTGCATCGACCTGCTCCTTGGCGGCGGCACCACCAAACTCGGCAGCGGCCAGGCCGGACAGCGCGCTGTCGGACAGTTCAGCCTTGACGTTGGCCTTGCCGATCCGCAGTTCGTCGGTGGCCGCACCGGTGGCGCCCTTGATCGCACCGCCGGCGGCCGTGGCGGCCTGCTTCAGGTGGGAACCGGCTTCACCCAGGTGTTCCTTCAGGTTCTCGGTATTGGTGGGGCTCATCGAATCACTCCTGTTGCGATGGGGGAACGGGCGTCGGCGGTGCCGACCTGGACGGACAGCAATAGCATTGCCGGGGTATAGGGGGTGTTACGGCAGGGCGATCAGCGCATCACGAGCTGGCCCTGCTGCTGGCCATTGTTGCGCAGCACGCGCACCACCAGGGTCGGCGGGCGTTGCTGGAAATTGGCACGCCAGCTGGCCAGGTCGGCGAATTCACCCACGGTGGCGTCGGTGATGATGTCGCCCTGCTGCAGACCGTTGCTGGCGGCGCGGCTGCCGCGCTTGACCTCGCTGACCAGCACGCCGCCGACGCCAGACTGTCGCAGTGACTCGGGCAGGTCGACGAAGGTCGCACCGGTCAGGCGCGGGTCCAGGCTCTCACCGGTGACCGCGCGCGCCTGTTCCTTCAGCGTCGCCTTGATCTGCAGTGGCTTGCCTTCGCGGCGTACGTCCAGCGTCATCGCGCTGCCGACGGCGGCCAGGCCTTCCACGTTGTGCAGGGCCTCGGCGCTATCCACGCGCTGGCCGTTGGCCGACACCACCACGTCGCCCGGCTTCAGCCCGGCTGCGGCGGCGGCCGAACCGGCCAGCACGCGGGTGATCAGCGCACCGCGGGTTTCGCCCAGGCCCAGGCCCTGCGCGATCTGCGCGGTCAGGTTCTGGCTTTCCACGCCCAGCGTGCCGCGCACCACAACGCCGTGCTTGACCAGCTGGTCGACCACGCTGCGCGCCAGGTTGGAAGGAATCGCCAGGCCCAGGCCGATGTTGCCGGCCATGCTGCCCTGCGGGTTGAAGCTGGCGGTATTGATGCCGACCAGCTGGCCCTGCAGGTCGACCAGCGCGCCACCGGAGTTGCCCGGATTGATCGACGCATCGGTCTGGATGAAGTTCTGGTAGCCCAGCCCGCGGATGCCGCTGCGGCCCACCGCCGAGACGATGCCGGACGTGACCGTCTGGCTGAAGCCGAACGGGTTGCCGATGGCCACCACGAAGTCGCCTACGCGCAGCTGGTCGCTGTTGCCGAGCTTGATGTCGGTCAGGTTCTGCGCCGGAATGCGGATCAGCGCGATGTCGGTATCGCGGTCCGAACCGAGGAACTCGGCCTTGACCGTGCGCCCGTCCGCCAGTGTCACCTGGACGTCATCGGCGTTGTCGATGACATGGTGGTTGGTCAGCACCAGCCCCTCCTTGGCGTCGATGATCACGCCCGAGCCCAGCGATTCGTTGATGCGTTCCTGTGGGATATCCGGGAACAGGCGGCGGAAGAACGGGTCGTTGAAGAAGGGATTGCGTACGCGAATCACCTGCTTGGTGTTGACGCTGACCACCGCCGGCATCGCCTTCTCCAGCATCGGTGCCAGCGACGGTACCGCCTGTCCGGCCACCGAGGCCGGCAACGCTGCAGTGGTCGGCAGGACCGCCGGCAGCGGCGCGGCGTCGGCACGGTTGTCCAGGTGGGCATTGATGCCGGTGGCAACGAAGCCACCGAAGGCGGCGGCGATTGCGAGCGTGAGCAGGGTAGGAAGCGGTCGCATGGGAGTCGGTTCGCTGGCGTGGGTGGGGGCGGTACGGCCCTACGGTAGAACAAGCTGAATGAGTGTGTCGCGATCTGGATAAATGCGCCATGAAAACGGGTGCCTCGAAGGGGCGAGCGCGGGGGCCAGAACGCGCTTGTGGCGACACCCGGGCAGGTGATGGGTGCGCCATTCAAGGCCAACGCGCGCCGCACTGGCGCAGGCGGATACGTGCGCAGTTCCGCGCAGGCGGGTGCCGCAATGCGCCACGACGGATGCCGGACGCTGCCTCCGTGCACGTGCGCGCGGCGACGGCCAGACAATGCTGGGTTTGCGTAGCGCAGCACTGAAAAAAAGGGGTTTGCTGCGAACCGCAGGTGGCAACAGGGGCTGCTGCGTACACCATCGGCGTCGCAACAGATGCGATTGCCGGCACATGCCCCGTTCCACGATCGTCAATGTCGGTATAGCATCGCCCCGTTTTGATACTTAAGGCCCGCAGGAGGGCAACATGAGCAACGGTAATGGTGTGTCGGTCGTGACCGACGCTGTCGAGAACGTGAAAGAAGCCGCCACCAACGTCGGCGAGACCATCGCCCACGCCGCCGAAGACGCAGTGAAGTCGGTCAAGAAGACCGTCAAGCGCGCCAGCAAGGCTGCCGGTACCCGCGTTGCCAAGGCCAAGAAGGCCGTGGCCAAGGTCGAGAAGACCGTTGCCAAGAAGGCCGAGAAGGCTGCCAAGTCGGTCGGCAAGACGGTTGCCAACGCCAGGAAGAAGCTGGAAGCGGCCAAGAAGAACGCCAAGGCCGAAGCTGCTGCCCTGAAGAAGGAAGTGGCGAAGAAGAAGGCGGCTGCGGGCAAGGCCGTGACCAAGAAGGCCGCCGCTGCCAAGAAGACCACCAAGGCCGCCACCAAGGCTGCCGGCAAGAAGGTCGCCACCGTGAAGAAGGCCGCCACCAAGAAGGCTGCTGTCGCGAAGAAGACCGTTGCCAAGAAGACCACGGCCGCCAAGAAGGTGGTTGGCAAGAAGGTCGCCACCGCCAAGAAGGCTGTGGCCAAGAAGACCGTCGCCGCCAAGAAGGCCGTGGCTGCGAAGAAGGTTGTCGGCAAGAAGGTTGCCGCCACCAGGAAGGTCGCCACCAAGAAGACTGCCGCCGCCAAGAAGGTTGTGGGCAAGAAGGCTGCCGTCGCCAAGAAGGCCATTGCCAGGAAGACCACTGCTGCCAAGAAGACTGTCGGCAAGAAGGTCGCTGCGACCAAGAAGGTCGTCGCCAAGAAGGCTGCACCGCTGAAGAAGGTCGCCGCCAAGAAGGCTCCGGCCAAGAAGGCTGTTGCCAGGAAGGCCCCGGCCAAGGCCGTGCGCAAGGTCGCCAAGCGCAAGTAATAATCGCGCCGTGACCGAAGGCCCTGCCGCCCACCGGGTGGTGGGGCCTTTCGCGTTTTCGGGGCGCGGTCTGGGGCAAGATGCAGATTCTTCCCGCCGGAGCCCCACCATGCGCGGTATCGATTTCAGTTCCTGGCAGGGCGTGCTGTCCACGTTGGCCGGCCTGGTCCTGATCACCCTGCTGGGCGTGGGAATCCGCCTGCTGGTGATGCAGACCCTGCAGCAGCGTCGCGAGCGCGAGAACCGGCAGATCAACGAGCGGCTGCGCACACTGATGGCGGCCTACAAGACCCTGGGCGGTTCATTCACTGGTGAACTGGGCGTGGATCCCAGCCATCGCCGCGATCTGCGCCAGCGCGAAGCGGCCGAAGGCATCGCCGAACCGCGTTCGGATCGAACGCGCCGCATCCGCGATGCGGTCGAGGCCGCGCTCTCGGACATCCTGTTGCTGGGCACCGACGAACAGGTGCGGCTGGCCGCCCGCGCTGCCAACGATCTTGCACAGGGGCGACCGGTGCATACCCACGAACTGGTGGTCTCGCTGCGCGACTTCGTGCGCGAAGCGCTGGATCTGGCGCCGATTCCTCCCGACCTGCGGATTCCGCCGCAGGGGCCGACCCGCCCCGCTGCCAGCGGTGGCGGCAAGGGGCGCAACGATGGCGATGCCAAGGGCGGCCGTGCGGGTGGTGGCGGAGGTGGGGGCGGCGGAATGGGCGCTGGCATGGGCGGCATGGGCCTCGGTGCCGGCGCCGCACTGGGCGCCGGCCATGCCACTGCCAGCGATGAAACGGACGCGCGCTGAGCACGTCCGCCGGGTTCAGCGGGTCAGCTCGTAGATCGGCACGAAGCCGCCGTAGATCATCCGCGCACCGTCAAACGGCATCGGATTCTTCGTTGGATCAAACCGCGGGTCTTCCATCATCTTCTTCATGCCGGCGTCGCGGGTCGGTTTGTCGGGCCATTCGATCCAGGAAAACACCACCGTCTCGTCCGGCGTGGCTTTCACCGCGCCGAAGAAATCGGTGGTCTTGCCGTGCGGCACGTCATCGCCCCAGCACTCGACCACGCGCAGTGCCCCGTACTCGATGAAGACCGGATCTCCTGTGCGTGCATGGGCGAGGAACTTCTCCTTGTTGGCGGTGGGCACCGCCAGGACGAAACCATCGATGTAGCTCATTGCCAGCCTCCGGATGGACCGTGTCACATGCACGGCCTTCAAGTACACGACGAACCAGGGGATCGGGGATCGACAGCGCTGGATCGTGAAGAAACCTGAAAATGCACGCGCGCCGCGCGCGTATGCCAGATACAGCCTGAATCAAGCCAGAAAATTCAGCAATGCGAAGACTGCTGTTTTCAGGGAGCGTTGTGGCGAATAACGGAGAATTTACATTCCCGATGCGATGGCGCCCTGGCGCTGCTGCACACCATAAGAAAGTAAAGGTGTACCCCCATGAAGAATTCGCTGATTGCTCTGGCCCTGGCCGCTGCCCTGCCGTTCACCGCCTCGGCTGCTGAAAACCTGTCCTACAACTATGCCGAAGCCAACTACGCCAAGACCGACAACGACGCGTTCAAGTCCGACGGTTGGGGTGTGAAGGGTTCGTACGGCTTCCTGCCGAACTTCCACGCTTTCGGTGAGTACAGCCGTCAGGAATTCGACCACACCAACGTCAAGCTGGACCAGTGGAAGATCGGTGCAGGCTACAACGTTGAAATCGCTCCGAGCACCGACTTCGTTGCCCGCGTTGCCTACCAGAAGCTCGACCCGAAGCACGGCCTGGACTTCAACGGCTACAGCGCTGAAGCCGGTATCCGCACCGCCTTCGGTGCCCACGCCGAGGTCTATGGCATGGTCGGCTACGAAGATTTCTCGAAGAAGCACGGCGTCAACCCGGAAGGCCAGTGGTACGGCCGCCTGGGTGGTCAGGTCAAGCTGAACCAGAACTGGGGCCTGAACGGCGAACTGAAGATGAACCGCGACGGCGACAAGGAATACACCGTCGGCCCGCGCTTCAGCTGGTAATTGCTGTTCCGGCGCGCCTGCGCGCTGGAGAAGTCTCGACAGGCCCGGCTCTTGCCGGGCCTGTTGCGTTTGTGGCGGCGCGAAACAAAATGCCGTCTGACTGGTGGTGCACGCGGGCCGAGCATTGCAAGGAATTGGATTCCGCCGCTGCGGGCACCGGCCTACGGTGGATGTTCCATGTTGCCTGGACAGGCCGCGATGCCACCGACACTCCCGCCCCTGCGGCCTGATCGGCCACGACGCCTGGCGCTGCTGGATCCGCACCCGGTACTGCGGTTGGGCGTGGAAGTTCTGCTCCGCCAACACAGTGGTGTGCAGGTGCGCGTGAGCCTGTCCAACGAGGCGCGCCTGCTGCAGTTGCTGCAGCGCAGCCCGAGGTGCGTCGACCTGCTGCTGATCGATGCGCTGCCGATGGGCGACCTGGGCGATGGGTTGGCCCTGCTGCGCGTGCTGTCGCAGCGTTGGCCGGCGCTGCCGGTGCTGGTGCTCTCGGCGCACTGCAACGCCAGTACGGTGACCACCGCGATGCGAGCCGGCGCGCGCGGCTTCCTGTCCAAGTCGATGCCACCGGAGACGTTGCTGCGCGCCATTGACGTGGTCGCCCGTGGCGGCCGCTTCGTGCCACCGGGACTGCGTGAGGAGCTGAAGCTGCCACGCACACGCCGGGTATCTGCACCGGTGCTGACGCCGCTGAGCCAGCGCGAGCGTGAAGTGCTCGGGTTGGTGCTGAAGGGCGTCAGCACCAGTGAAATGGCCCTGCGCTCAGGGCGCTCGGCCAGTACCATCAGCTCGCAGAAAACGTCGGCCTACCGCAAGCTCGGCATTCGTGGTGACGGCGACCTGTTCCGCTTCCGCCACCTGCTCGAATGCGGCTGAGCGGCCTTACTCGCCCTGGTACTGCTTCTCTTCCACCAGCGCCGAACCGGCCACGCGGTTGATCTCGTTCTTCACCTGCACGCGCTCGCCATTGGTGCCATAGACACCGCGTGCCAGCTGGATGAATGCATCATCGAACACCTGGGCCGCTTCCTTGTCGCGCAGCTGGTCCTGGATGTCCCACATGCGCTCGTTGATCGCCTTCAGCTGCTGCTTCAGCGCGTCCAATGCCGGCTGCGCCTGCAGCTGCTGCTGCAGCAAGGGCAACAGGCCATCCAGTTCGGTGCGCACGTTGGCCAGCTTGGCAGCATCATCGATGCGCTCGGCCTTGATCTCGAGAATGGTGATCTTGTCGATCAGCTCGCCGATCGATACCGGGGTCAGGATGGCGTCCACGTGGTTGGTTCCTGGAAACGAGGCGCCATGATACCGCGCGGCTGGCACGTAGCCTCCATCCACGGGATTTACGCCGAATTTGCGCCGCAGGCCGGGCAGCGCCCTCGATCCGTTACGGCGGCGCACCCGACACTGCCGTCCCGGCGGCGCGACCGCCTTCGACGAGGAACACAGTGCAGTGAACAGCAAGGGGATGATGGCGGCGCTGGTGGCCGCCCTGGCAGGGCTGCTCGGGATCGGCAGCGCGCAGGCACAGGTGCAGGCCAGTGGCAGTGCTGCATTGACCAGCGACTACGTGTGGCGTGGCAGCTCGCAGAGCGATGGCGACCCGGCGGTGCAGGCCGGCGCGAAGGTCTCGATCCCGTCGGGATGGTACGCCAGCGTGTGGGGTTCGAACGTTTCGTTCAAACCGGACAATGGCGCGCGCAGCGAGTTCGACCTGGTGGCGGGCTGGTCCGGCGCACTGGCACCGGACTGGAGCCTGGATGCCAACCTGACCCGTTACGTGTACCCGGGCACCGGCCGCGCGCTGGACTGGACCGAGCTCAACACCACGTTGACCTGGAAGCAGCGCGCCTGGCTGCAGGTCGCCCATTCCAACGATGCGTTGGCCGGTGGCCATCGCGGTACCTATGCCCAGCTGGGTGTGCGTGTGCCGTTGCACGAACGCCTCCGCCTGGAAGCAGCGGTGGGCCAGTACTGGCTGGCCACCGCGCAGGGCCCGGACTACCTGCATGGGCAGCTCAGTGCCATCGCCTCGCTTACCCCGGCATGGGAACTGCGCGCCACCGTGCATGACACGGACAACGCAGCCAAGCGCCTGTTCCCCGGCAACGCCGGTGGGCGATGGGAGCTGGCGCTGCAGGGCAGCTTCTAGTCGGCCAGCGACGCCTGGCGCGCACGCAGCGCGCCGGGCAGCCACAGCAGCAGGGCCAGCACGGCCACGGCGGCACCGGCCACGCAGACGCCGGTCCAGCCGAAGCGCTGGTAGACCTGTGCAGACAGCAGCGAGCCCAGCGAGCCGCCGATGAAATAGCCGGTCATGTAGCCGGCATTGAGGCGGTTGCGTGCTGCCGGTTGCAGCGCGTAGATCAGGTTCTGGTTGCTGACGTGCAACAGCTGCGCGGCCAGATCCAGCACCACCACGCCCAGCAGCAATGCCAGCAGCGAGTGTGCGGACAGCCCCAGCGGCAGCCACGACAGCAGCAACAGCGCCAGTGCAATGGCGGTGGCACGCCCGGTCTGGCCACGGTCGGACATGCGACCAGCCAGACCCGCCGCCAGCGTGCCGGCCGCACCGACCAGCCCGAACAGGCCGATGGTGGCGTCGCTGTAGGCGTACGGCGGTTGTGCCAGCAGGAATGCGAGCGGGGTCCAGAAGATCGCGAACATGGCGAAGCTGCAGGCGCCCAGCAGCGTGCGCTGGCGCAGCACCGGTTCCTGCACGAACAGCACGCCGATCGAGCGCAGCAATGCGAAATAGCCAAGGCCGGCGCTGTGGTGGAATCGCGGCAGGCCGCGCTGCAATGCCATTGCTGTCAGCACCAGGGTGGCAGCGGCGATCGCATACACCAGGCGCCAGTCGCCCAGGCTGGAAAGCAGGCCGGCCACGGTACGCGCCAGCAGGATGCCCAGCAGCAGGCCACTCATCAATGTTCCGACCACGCGGCCGCGGTGTTCCGGCGCGGCCAGCGTGGCGGCGAACGGCACCAGTACCTGGGCCACCACCGAAAACAGGCCGGTGATCGCAGTGCCCACCAGCAACCAGGTCAGCGACGGTGCGCAGGCACTGATCACCAGTCCGCCCGCCGACAGCAGGCTCATCACCACGATCAGGCGGCGGCGTTCGAACAGGTCACCCAGCGGCACCAGCAGGATCAAGCCGGCGGCATAGCTCAGCTGCGCGGCGGTAACCACCATGCCGACCTGGCCGAACGGCACGCCGAAGGCGTCGGCGATGGTGTGCAGCAGCGGTTGCGCATAGTAGTTGCTGGCCACGGCCACGCCGGTGGCGACCGACATCAGCAGCACCTGCCAGCGGTGCAGAGCGGGAAGGGACGGGCTCACGCAATGTTCCAGGAAGCGGGGGCACAGTGTCCGCCTGCTGCGAGCATGATGGAAATGAATCATCATCATCCATGCCATCTGAAAACAAGATAGTTGTATGAACCTCAAGCAGCTCGAATTCGCCGTGGCGCTGTCCGAAGAGGGCAATTTCACCCGTGCCGCCGAGCGCTGCCACGTGGTGCAGTCCGCGCTCAGCCACCAGATCGCCCACCTGGAACAGGAACTGGGTGCCACGCTGTTCGAGCGCCTGCCGCGCCAGGTGCGGGCCACCGCCGCCGGCGAGGCGTTGCTGGTGCACGCACGCCAGGTGCTGGCCAGCCTGCGCCACCTGCGCGCCGACGTGGCCGCCGTCAGTGGCGAAGTGCGTGGGTTGCTGGCCATCGGGCAGATTTCCTCGCTGACCGGAATCGACGTTGTGGCGATGCTGGCGGCGTTCCAGCGCGTGCACCCGCAGGTGGAGTTCCAGTTGCGCGTGGACAAGAGCGAGGACCTGATCGCGCAGGTACAGTCGCGCGCGCTGGATGTGGCACTGGTCGGCCTGGCGCCTTCGGCAGCGCTGGACGGTGTCTGCCATCAGGTGCTGCAGGAGGAGGATCTGGTAGCGGTACTGGCGCCATCGCACCGGCTGGCCGGGCGCAAGCGGCTGCCATTGGCCGCACTGCAGGATGAAGCATTGGTCGACTTCCCGCGCGGCACCGGCGCACGCCGTCAGACCGATGATGCTTTTGCCGCAGCCGGACTGCCGCACACGGTCCGTTTCGAGGTCAACCTGATGGAACTGGTCGAGCGCTTCGTCCGCCATGGGTTGGCGGTCGGCATCGTGCCGGCATTGATCGCCGATGGGTTCCAGGGCGTGGTGCAGATTCCGCTGCAGCCGACCCCGACCCGGCGCGTGCACCTGGTCTGGCAGCGCCTGCCGACACCAGCGGCGCGGGCGTTCGTCGACGCCGTGCTCAGCCGCGCAGGCGCAGGCTCAGGCCCTTGAGGAAGTTGCGCAGCATCTGGTCCAGGCAACGCCGGTAGTTGGCGTGCCCGGGTTGACGGAACAGCGCGCCCACTTCCGACTTGGAGACATTGAAACCTGCGCTGGCAAAGATCTCCATCAGGTCCACGTCGCGCAGCTGGAACGCCACGCGCAGCTTCTTCAGCACCAGGTTGTTGTCGATGCGGGTTTCCACTGCGCGCTGCGGCTGGCTCTCGTCGCGGCCACGCAGGTGCACGATCAGGCCGTCGAGGAAGTGCGCCAGCGCGCTGTCGTTCATCGCCTCGAAACCGGCTTCGTCCTCGCGGCGCAGCCAGGCCTTCACCTGCCCGGTATCCACGGCAAAGGCCGGGTCGGCCATCTGGCACAGGGCGACCACGTGCTGGTCACCCAGGTCCAGGGAATAGCGCACGCTGCGCAGGACATCATTGTTGATCATGGCCCATTGTACCGGCCCCTGGCGTGTCACCGGACTGTCATCGAACTGCAGCATCGTGAGCACTCGTTCGCTGGGACCCTTGCATGCGCCGGTATCTGTTTTCCGCACTACTGCTCGCCGGCAGCTTCGCTGCCTTTGCCCAGGACCGCTTCGTACCCGTCGAGCGGCGCCTCAGTGCATCCCAACTGGCCGAGGTCGGGCTCAGTCCAGCGCAGTTGCAGGCGTTGAACCGGGTACTGCGCGAGGCAGAGAGCACGGCCGCCGCGTCGACGGCAGCGGTGGCCCCGGTCGCTGCGCCGCTGCCTGCCAATGTGCCGGCACCGCCAGCAATGCATCTGGGCCTGGATGACGAACCGGTCAGTGCCCGTGTGGTCGGAGAGGTCGCAGGCTGGCAGCCCGGCACGCTGTTCACCCTTGATAACGGCCAGCAATGGCAGGTGATGAAGGGACAGATGAAGCTGCGCAAGGTGTTGCAGTCGCCGCAGATCGCCGTTGTTCCAGGAATTGCCGGGCGCTGGTTCCTGCAGGTCGACGAAGACCTGCCCAAGGCCAGAGTGTTTCGCGTGCGTTGAGCCGGGGGGACGACTGGACGGCGGGCACCTCAGGACGGGCCGGGAATGCCAGAATGGGCGTCCGGTTTTTCCCCCTGGAGTTGCCTGATGACCCGCACTGTCCTGATTACCGGCGCCACGTCCGGCTTCGGCGCCGCCGCCGTCCACCGCTTCGCCCAGGCCGGCTGGAAAGTGATCGCCACGGGCCGCCGCAGCGAACGCCTGCAGCCGCTGGTCGAGCGCTACGGCAAGGACGTGGTGCACGCCGCCGCCTTCGACATCCGCGATGCGGTGGCGATGGAGGCGGCCCTGCTGGCGCTGCCGCCGGCCTTTGGCGAGATCGACCTGCTGGTCAACAACGCCGGCCTGGCGCAGGGCACCGCGCCGGCACAGAGCGCCACGCTGTCGGACTGGACCACGATGATCGACACCAACATCACCGCGCTGGTGACCCTGACCCATCGCCTGCTGCCGCAGCTGGTGGAGCGCAAGGGCGCGATCATCAACATCTCGTCGGTGGCCGGCGTCTACCCGTACCCGGGGGGCAACGCCTACGGTGGCACCAAGGCCTTCGTCAGCCAGTTCTCGCTGGGCCTGCGTTCGGACCTGCACGGCACCGGCGTGCGCGTGACCACGATCGAGCCGGGCATGGCCGAAACCGAATTCACCGTGGTACGTACCCATGGCGATCAGAACGCCTCGGACAAGCTGTACAGCGGCGCCAACCCGATGACCGCCGAAGACATCGCCGAGCAGATCTTCTGGGTGGCCAGCCTGCCGCCGCACCTGAACATCAACCGGCTGGAGCTGATGCCGGTCAGCCAGTCGTTCGCCGGATTCCAGGTCGCCCGCGAGGGCTGACCGGAGTCGTAATCGCTTTTTGTAGAGTCGAGCCATGCTCGACTCTACAGAAACAAGAAAGCCGGGCACTGCCCGGCTTTTTCATTCACATCGGCAGGCTTACTGCGCCTTGATCGCCATCGCCTGCAGGCCGGTGCCATCCAGCTTCTGCTTGGCTTCGGACAACTCGCCGGCACTGCCGTACGGGCCCATGCGCACGCGGTACACGGTCTTGCCGTTGATCTGCGCCGACTCCACGCGTGCCGCCAGGCCCATCATGGCGAGCTTGGCCTTGGTGGCTTCGGCGTCACCGGAAGCACCGAAGGCTCCTGCCTGCAGGATGTAGCGGGCGTTGTCGGCGGCCGCCGGTGCAGCAGCGGATGCCGGCGGTGCCGACGCGGCGGGCGCGCTTTCCGCGCGCGGCGCTGGAGTGGCGGCCGCCGTGCTGGCCGACGGGGTTGCCGCGGTCGGGCGCTCGTTCAGCGGTGCCGGCAGCGGACGGTTGGTCGCGGTTACCGGCGCAGTGCTTGCGACGCTGGCCGTTGCGGTCGGTGCCGGCGTGGCCGTACTGGCCGGCGGTACCGGCTTGCCCTCCAGCGCGGCCTGCGCGCGCGACGCTTCGGCCTTGGCCCGGCGCTGATCCTCGGCGCGCGCGCTGGCGGCCAGTTCGGTGTCGGACATTTCCACTTCCTTGCCCGGCAGCAGGGTGTAGAAGTCGTACTGCGTCGCGGCGGGCTTCTCCGGTTCGGCCGGCTTCGGCGTGGCCGGCTGCGCGGCCGGCTGGCTGCCGACATCGCTGTCGGCATCAGCGACCGGGGCCGGCTGCGCGTTCGGGTTCGGCTGCGGACCGGCACGCAGGAAGCCATCGCCTTCGCCCTTGAACAGGTTCGGCGCCGCCAGGAACACCACGGCGGCGATCGCCACACCGGCCACCAGCCACACCCATCCGGGGGTGCCCTGGCTGCTGCTGTTGCGTCGTGCCTGGGTTTTGCCGCGTCGTGCTGCCATGTGTACTGCGTCTCCTGATGCTTACATTTTTTCCGGGGCACTCACGCCCAGGAGTTCGAGGCCGTTGGCCAGCACCTGGCGCGCCGCGCAGGCCAGGGTCAGCTTGGCGTTGCGATCGGTGGCGTCGTCCACCAGCACCGGCGTCCCGTGATACCACGTGTGGAAGGCATGCGCCAATTCACGCAGGTACTGCGCCACCAGGTGCGGCTCCAGCGCCACGCCGGCCGCTTCCACCACTTCCGGATACCGCGAGATCTCGTTCATCAGCCCCAGCGAGGCATCGTCGGCCAGGCGGCCCAGATTGGCCAGGCCATTGCCCTGCTCGTACACAAGGCCCTTTTCCTGGGCCTGGCGCAGCAGGCTGCAGACGCGGGCGTGCGCGTACTGCACGTAGAACACCGGATTGTCGTTGCTCTGCTGGCGGGCCAGGTCGATGTCGAAGGTCAGCTGCGAATCGGGCTTGCGCGCGATCAGGAACCAGCGGGTCGCATCGCGGCCGGCCTCCTCGATCAGGTCGCGCAGGGTGAAATAGCTGCCGGCACGCTTGGACAGCTTCACTTCCTCGCCGCCGCGCATGACGGTGACCATCTGGTGCAGCACGTATTCCGGCCAGCCCTGCGGGATGCCCACTTCCAGCGCCTGCAGGCCGGCGCGTACGCGCGCCAGCGAGCCGTGGTGATCGGCACCCAGTTCGGTGATCGCGCGCTCGTAGCCGCGCTGCCACTTGGACAGGTGGTAGGCCACGTCCGGTACGAAGTAGGTGAAGGTGCCGTCGGACTTGCGCATCACGCGGTCCTTGTCGTCACCGAAATCGGTGCTGCGCAGCCACAGCGCGCCGCCTTCCTCGTAGGTGTGCCCGGAGGCCTGCAGCTTGGCCACGGCCTCGGCGACCTTGCCATCGGTGTACAGCGAGCTTTCCAGGAAGTAGATGTCGAAGTCGACGCCGAAGGCGGCCAGGTCCAGGTTCTGCTCGTTGCGCAGGTAGGCCACGGCGAAGCGACGGATCGACTGCATGTCGTCCGGGTCCTTGGCGCCGACCACCAGCGTGCCTTCCAGGTCAACGCTGGCGCCGGCCATGTAGGCGCGGGCAACATCGGCGATGTACTCACCGCGGTAGCCGCCTTCCGGCCAGCCTTCCTGGTCCGGCGCAATGCCCTTCACGCGGGCCTGCACCGACAGCGCCAGGTTCTCGATCTGCACGCCGGCGTCGTTGTAGTAGAACTCGCGCTTGGCGTTCCAGCCGTTGGCATCGAGCACGCGGGCCACGCAGTCGCCGATCGCCGCCGCGCGGCCATGGCCGACATGCAGCGGGCCGGTCGGGTTGGCCGACACGTACTCCACGCCCACCGTGCGGCCGTTGCCGGACAGGTTGCGGCCGTAGTCGTGGGCTTCCTTGATGACCGACGCGGCTTCGCGCTGGTACGCAGCCGGAGCCAGGTGGAAGTTGATGAAGCCGGGGCCGGCGATCTCGACCTTGCTGACGTCCTCGCTGCGCGGCAGCGCCTCGACCAGCGCCTGAGCCAGTGCGCGCGGATTGCTGCGCGCGGCCTTGGCCAGCAGCATCGCGGCGTTGGTGGCGAAGTCGCCATGGTCACGGGTCTTCGGGCGCTCGACCACGAAGTCCGGCGGCAGGGAGTCGGCGGGCAGGGTGCCATTGGCGCGCAAGGCTTCGATGCCTTGGCTGATCAGGGCGCGGAGGAGATTTTTCACGAGGCCTGCTGTGAGAATGAGCGGCGGAATCGCCCATTTTAGCGCAGATACCCGCGCCCACGCTGACCAGAACATGCCTGCGGGGGTTCCTGCCCGGCCCTGGTCAGGCCCGCTCAGCCGAACAGGCGTGGCTGGGGCGGGGACAGCAGGCCCCGTTCAGCAAACGAAACGGGGCGGCCTTCGCCGACCACGAAGTGGTCCAGCAGGCGTACGTCCACCAGTGCCAGCGCCTGCTGCAGTTCATCGGTGATCCGGGTATCGGCGCCGGAGGGTTCCGGGTCGCCGGAGGGGTGGTTGTGGCTGAGGATCACCGCTGCCGCATTGTGCAGCAGGGCTCGCCGCACCACCTCGCGGGGGTAGACCGGGGCGGCATTGATGGTGCCCTGGAACAGTTCCTCGCAGGCGATCAGCCGGTGGCGGTTGTCCAGGAACAGCGCCATGAAGATCTCGCGGGCCTGGCCGCGCAGGCGGTGCTGCAGGTAGCGGCCGACCGCGGCCGGGTTGTTGCCGACCGCCTCGCCCTGCTGAAGCTCGGCGGCCAGGTAGCGATGGGCCAGTTCCAGGCCGGCGGCCAGTGCACAGCTTCGTGCCGGCCCCAGCCCCGGCAACCGGGCCAGCTCGCGGGCCGGGCGGTCCAGCAGCACGCGCAGCGGGCCATGCGCCTGCAGCAGGTCGCGGGCGGTCTGCACCGCGTCGCGTCCACCGAAGCCGGAGCCGAGAAACAGCGCCAGTAGCTCTGCGTCGGACAACGTGGCGGGGCCGCGGGCGATCAGCTTCTCGCGGGGACGTTCCTGCTCGGGCCAGTCATGGATGGGCATGCCTGCATCATCGCCAGCGCGGGTGATGCGTCCCATCAGGGCAGGACGCACGCCCGGGTAGGCTGTTGCCTCAGTCGCGTCGCGACTGCAGATAGGCGAACAGCTCCTGGTTGTTCTGCAGCCCCAGCTTGCGCTTGGCTTCGGCCTTCTGCCGGCTGATCGTTTTCGGGCTGCGGCCGCAGTGGACGGCGATGGCGTTCACTTTCAGCCCGGCGGCCAACAGGTCCAGCACTTCCTGTTCGCGGGCCGACAGCGCCGCCGGCTCACGCGCGAACATCAGGTCGCGCGCCTGCAGGTGGTCGCGCAGCTGCTGCGAGACGAACACCTGCCCGGCCATGGCCGCGTTCAGGGCCTGCGGCAACTCGCCGAAATCGGCGCACTTGTCGACCAGGCCACTGACACCTTCACGCAGCAGGCCATCGAGCAGGCCGGGGTGACGGGCGCCGGTAAGCACCACCACGGGCATGCCCGGGTGGCGTTCGCGCAGCTCAGCGATCAGTTCCGGGCCATCCGGGCCGGTGCCCGGCATGGAGAGGTCGGTCAGCACCGCGTCGCAGCCGTGGTGCTCGACCAGCTGCAGCAGCTGGGCGCCGTCACGCGCGCTGCCGACGACCTCCATCAGATGGGTCTGCAGCACGATGCGGATGCCGTGCAGGACGACGGGATGGTCGTCGGCGATGATGATGCGCGGGTGCACGCGGAATCCTCGAAAAGCGAAGCGGCACACCTGCGGTGGCCACTGACGATTCTGCAAACGTGGCCGGCCAACAGGTATAGGAAAGTTCCGAATCGCAGTGTCTTGAACCCCGGAAGCGTTGTGGCGCAAGTCCCATCTGCTGATAGCCGCCCGCTATGTGTGCCGTGTACCGGGACATTGCCGACCATCGGGTAAGCTAATGCCCTCGTTTGCACAGGAATTCCAGGTGGCTGACTCCCCCAACGCTTCCCCCGCGCCGGCCCGCGCGCTGGAAGGCCAGAAACTGCTGTTGTGCGTCGGAGGCGGGATCGCGGCCTACAAGGCCCTGGAGCTGGTGCGGCGCCTGCGCGATGCCGGTGCCCAGGTGCAGGTGGCGATGACCGCCGGTGCCCAGCAGTTCGTCACTCCGCTCAGCTTCCAGGCCCTGTCCGGGCAGCCGACCCGCACCACGCTGTGGGACAGCGCCGCCGAGCAGGCCATGGGCCACATCGAGCTGGCCCGCTGGGCCGACCGCATCGTGGTCGCGCCGGGTACCGCCGATCTGCTGGCGCGGCTGGCCCAGGGCCATGCCGATGACCTGGTCAGCACCCTGTGCCTGGCCAGCACCGCACCGCTGACGATCTGCCCGGCAATGAACCACCGGATGTGGCTGCATCCGGCTACCCAGGCCAACATCGCCCTGCTGCGCCAGCGCGGTGCGCAGGTGATCGGCCCGGTCGATGGCCCGCTGGCCGAAGGTGAATCCGGTCCCGGCCGGCTGGCTGAACCGGGCGACATCGTGGCCGCGCTGGTGGCCAATGGCGGTACAGCTGCGACGGTTGCCGCGCCGGAAACCCGTGCCCTGCAGGGCTTGCGCCTGCTGATCAGTGCCGGCCCGACCTACGAAGACATCGATCCGGTGCGCTACGTCGGCAACCGCAGCAGCGGCAAGATGGGCTTTGCCCTGGCCGCTGCCGCCGCCGCGCTGGGTGCGCACGTGGTGCTGGTCAGCGGCCCGGTCCAGCTGCCGACGCCACCGGGCGTGCAGCGCATCGACGTGCGCTCGGCCGCGCAGATGCGCGATGCCGTACTGAAGTCGCTGCCCGCCGACATCTATATCGGTGCCGCCGCAGTGTCCGACTACACCCCGCGCCAGGTCGCCGCGCAGAAGCTGAAGAAGACCGCCGACAGCCAGTCGCTGGTGATCGAGCTGGTGCGCACGCCGGACATCCTGGCCGAAGTCGCCGCGCAGACGCAGTCGCTGAAGCTGGTGGTCGGCTTTGCCGCCGAGACCCACGACGTGGAGAAATATGCACGCGGCAAGCTGATCGACAAGCGCCTGGACCTGGTGATCGCCAACCAGGTCGGCATCAGTGGCGGTGGTTTCGAGAGCGACAACAATGCCGCCACGGCCTTCTGGCAGGACGGTGAACAGGTATTCCCGGCCACCTCCAAGCGCGAACTGGCCGAACAACTGCTGGCGCTGATCGCGCGGAGACTCCAGGCATGACCCAGGCATCCCTTTCCCGGCCGCTGCAGGTCAAGCTGCTCGATCCGCGCTTTGGCGACAGCTGGCCGCTGCCGGCCTACGCCACCGAAGCCAGCGCCGGCATGGACCTGCGCGCGGCGCTGGATACCGCACTGACCCTGCAGCCGGGCGACACCGCGCTGGTGCCCAGCGGCCTGGCCATCCACATTGCCGACCCGAACCTGTGCGCGGTGATCCTGCCGCGTTCGGGGCTGGGCCATCGGCACGGCATCGTGCTGGGCAATGGCACCGGCCTGATCGATGCCGACTACCAGGGGCCGCTGCTGATCAGCGTCTGGAACCGTGGCCGCGAGGCCTTCACCATCGAGCCCGGCGATCGCATCGCGCAGCTGGTGGTGGTTCCGATTGCCCGCGTCAGCCTGCAGGTGGTGGATACTTTCACCGACAGCGTGCGGGGCACGGGTGGATTCGGCCATACCGGGGTGCGTTGACAGGGGACATCGATGAGCGGCATCGGGGAAGGACAGCGGGGACGGTCGTTGGGTCGCAGTGCACCACTACTGGGGGTGCTGCTGATCCTGCTGGCCGGCTGGTTCGGATGGAGCGCGGTGCAGCAATGGCGGCAGGAGGCCAACGGCCAGGCGCTGGAAGAAGCGCGCGACCAGGCCGTGCAGGGCCTGCAGCAGGCCGCTGCAGGCCAGTTGCAGCAGCTGCAGCAGCAGTTGAAGAACGATCGCGTGCAGCAGGCGCTGCAGGCCGGCGATGCCGCTGCAGCGGCGCTGGCCGTGCGCGAGAGCTGGACCGGGGTTGAGCAGGTCGAGGTGCTGACGGCCGATCTGGCCAACGCCTATGCCGATCCGGCCACCTTCGGGTATGCACGCCTGGCCCTGCTGGAAGCGGCGGTGGCTGAGGGCAAACCCAGCCTGCGCGTCGTCCGCGATGGTGGCAGCAATCGCCTGGGCCTGGCTGCGCCAGTGCAGCTGGGCAGCCTGGGGCCGGCCGTGATCTATGTCCGCCAACCGCTGCTGCGGCTGACCTCGCCGCTGGACCAGGTGCGTGCGCCGTCCGCAGGCTTCCTTGGCCTGCGCCAGGGTGGCTTCGATCTGGTCACCCAGGGCGACGCGGGCCTGTCCGAAAGCGCCGAAGCGCTGGCGCGCCCGGTTGCAGGCACGCCGCTGCGACTGGTCGCGTCGGTACCGAATGTCGACGCCGGTCCGCTGGGCCTGGGCGCGCTGGCCAGCGCCATTGTGGCGTTGCTGCTGGCGTTCATTGCCGTGTTGCTGGTGGTGGGACGTGACCGACTGCCGAAGTCGCTGCCCTTGCCACGCCGCGCCGCAGCGTCCGAGGCCGACCATGGCCCGACCCTGAGCGAGAGCCTGCAGCAGGCGCCGCCACCCGTGGCCGCTGTGACCGGCAGTGGCGATGCCGCGCCACCGCCGCCACCGCCGGTGCCGGCCGAGGAGCTGGCCGCCGGCATCTTCCGCGCTTATGACATCCGCGGCGTGGTGGGCAGTGAACTGACACCGAAGACCGCGGCGCTGATCGGCCAGGCCATCGGCACCGTGGCACTGGAGCAGGGCCTGCGCGAGGTGGTGATCGGTCGCGATGGCCGCCTGTCCGGACCCGAGCTGACGGCCGGGCTGGCCGAGGGCCTGCGCCGTGCCGGCTGCGCGGTGATCGACATCGGCCTGGCGCCGACCCCGCTCGTGTACTACGCCGCCTTCCATCTGCGTACCGGCACCTGCGTGGCAGTCACCGGCAGCCACAATCCGCCCGAGTACAACGGCTTCAAGGTGGTCATTGGCGGCGAGACGCTGTCCGGCGATGCCATCACCGATCTCTACCAGCGCATCGTCGAGGGCCGCCTGGTGCAGGCCGCCGAGCCCGGTGACTACCAGCAGCGCGATGTCAGTGCCGACTACATCCAGCGCATCGCCGATGACGTGCAGCTGGACCGCCCACTGAAGGTCGTGGCCGATGCCGGCAATGGCGTGGCCGGCGCACTGGCGCCGCAGCTGCTGGAAGCGATCGGCGCCGACGTCATTCCGCTGTACTGCGATGTCGACGGCACCTTCCCCAACCATCATCCCGACCCGAGCGAACCGGCCAACCTGGAAGACCTGGTGCAGACGGTCAAGCGCTTTGGCGCCGATCTCGGCGTGGCCTTCGATGGCGACGGCGACCGGCTGGGCGTGGTGACCGGCGAAGGCCGGATCATCTACGCCGATCGCCTGCTGATGCTGTTCGCTGCCGATGTGTTGATGCGCAATCCGGGCGCGATGGTGATCTACGACGTGAAGTGCACCGGCAAGCTGTCCGACCATGTGCTGCGCAACGGTGGCAGCCCGCTGATGTGGAAGACCGGGCATTCGCTGATGAAGGCGAAGATGCGCGAGACCGATGCCGAGCTGGCCGGCGAGATGAGCGGCCACTTCTTCTTCAAGGAACGCTGGTTCGGTTTCGACGACGGTCTGTACGCCGCTGCGCGATTGCTGGAGATCCTGGCCCAGCGCGAGGAAACCCCGGACGAGGTGCTGGGCGAACTGCCGGAAATGGTCGCCACGCCGGAGCTGAAGGTACCGGTGGCCGACGGGACGCCGCATGCCCTGGTGGCGATGCTGGTGGCGGCGGCGCAGTCGCCGGACAACCCGTATGTGGGTGGCCGCCTGTCGACCATCGATGGGCTGCGCGTGGACTTCGCCGATGGCTGGGGCCTGGTGCGTGCCTCCAATACCACGCCGGTGCTGGTGCTGCGGTTCGAAGGCAACGACGAGGCCGCACTGGAACGCATCCAGGCCCTGTTCCGCAGCCAGCTGCAACCAGTGCTGGGCGACACCCCGCTGGGGTTCTGACCCCTTTGGAAGCTGCAGCAGAATGGGTAGTGCCGGCCGCAGGCCGGCAAGCCCATGAACCTCACACACCCTGCAGTTGCCGGCCAGCGGCCGGCACTACCCCTTGAACCGCAACCCCACGCCCGGCTCGGTGAACAGGTAGCGCGAATCCAGCGCCGAATCGCCCAGCTTGTGCCGCAGCTTGCCGACCAGGATGCGCAGGTAGTGGGTGTCGTGCTGGTGGGTCGGCCCCCAGATCTCCTGCAGGATCTGCGGCTGGGTCACCACCCGCCCGGCATTGCGCAGCAGCAGCGACAGCAGCGCGTATTCCTTGCGGGTCAACGCCACCGGTTCACCCTGCAGGGCGACTTCGCGACGCACCAGGTCCACGTGCAGGTGGCCATCGTCGAACACCGGCGGCGTGCCATCGGTCGGCACGCTGCGCGTGCGCAGCAGCGCCCGCACGCGCGCCATCAGCTCCTGCGTGCCGAACGGCTTGGTCACGTAGTCGTTGGCGCCGGTATCCAGTGCGCGCACCTTCTCGGCTTCGCCGGCGCGCACGGTCAGCATGATCACCGGCACCTGGCTCCACTGGCGCAGCTGTTCCAGGACCTCGTGGCCTTCCATGTCCGGCAGGCCGATATCGAGGATCACCAGGTCCATGTCCTCGCTGGCGGCCAGCTGCAGGCCTTCCTGGCCGGTGGCGGCCTGCCGCACCTGATAGCCCTGCGCGCGCAGGCTGATGTCCAGGAACCGGCGGATCTGGGTTTCATCATCGATCACCAGCACGCGTGCGGCCGGCACGCTGGCATCAATCGGGGTCGGGCTCATCGTGGGAGGCTGGCTTGAGCAGGGGCAGGGTGATGCGGATCAGGGTACCGCGACCGTCGCGTCCGGGCAGCGCCTGCACGCTGCCGCCATGTGCGCCGATCATGCCCTGGCAGATGGTCAGGCCCAGGCCGGTGCCGTGGCGGCCTCGGTCACCGCGCTCGACGCTGTAGAACATGTCGAAGATGCGCGCGCGCTCGTCATCGGGAATGCCGGGGCCGGCGTCGATCACGTCGATGCGCAGCTGGCCGTCCAGCTCGCGCGCCTGTACCTGCACGGCGGCGTCGGGCGGCGAGAACTTGGCCGCGTTCTCCATCACGTTGAACACGGCCTGTTCGACCAGCGCCGGGTGCACCCAGATCGGTGCCAGCGTGGCTGGGATGTCCAGCTCCAGCCGCACCTTTGGCTGGTAGCGCTGCAGGCGCCGTGCCGCCGAGCCGATCAGCTCGTCCACGCCGATCCAGTCGCGGTTGATCTTCAGCCCTTCATGACCCAGCCGGGTCATGTCCAGCAGATTCTGGATGTAGCGGTCCAGCCGTTCGCCCTCGACCAGGATGGTGTCCAGCAAAGCACGGCGATCGGCTGTATCCATGGCCGCACCGTAGCTGGCCAGGCTGTCGGCCGACCCGATCATCGCCGCCAATGGCGAGCGCAGGTCGTGCGACACCGAGGAGAGCAGCGCCGAGCGCAGCCGCTCGGTCTCGTTGCTGACGTGTGCCTGCTCCAGTTCCGCCACCAGCCGGGTACGCAGCGCGGCCTGTGCGATGTCATCGACCATCGCTTCGGCCAGCTGCCGCTGTTCGGGCAGCAGGCGCGCCTGTGCGCCGGGCAGGTACAGGCCGGCCACGCCGATCGCACGGTCTTCGCCGTCCAGCAACGGCAGGAACCACCATTGCGCACCGGCCAGGGTATCGGTGAAGCGCCCACTGGGCTGGCCGTGGCGCAGTGCCCAGTCGGCGGCAGCCAGGTCGGTATCGCCAGGCTGGTTGCGGCCACCGGCGGCGGTATCGGTGCCGATCCGCAGCCACGCCGGCACGTCCAGGGCCTGCTCCAGCGCATGCCGGCCCGCCTGTGCCACCTCGCCGTTGCCGGCCGCGCTGGCCAGCTGACGGCCCAGCTGCTGGCGCGCACGCGCATGGCGGTTGGCCGCACGCAGCGCAATCACCTGCATGCGCAGGCGCGAGGCCAGGCGCCCGGCCACCAGTGCCGCGGCCAGGAACAGGAACACGGTGATCACGCCCTGGCGTGCACCGATGGCGAAGGTGAAGCGCGGCGCGATGAACAGGAAGTTGTAGGCCAGGAAGCACAGGATCGCGGCCATCACCGCCACGCTGGCGCGCGTGCGTGCAGCCACCAGCACCACCGCGACGATGAACACCATCGACAGGTCGGCCATGCCCACCCAGTGTTCGGCCAGCCACGCCACCGCACAGGCCAGCGCGGTAGCGATCAGGGCTTGTGCCGGTTCATGACTGATACCGCGCATTGGCGGCAGCAGGCTCTCGCGGCGCGAGCGTGCGCGTGCCTGCGGCGTGCTGATGATGGTGATCTCGTAATGCGCGCCACGCTGGATCAGCTGCTGGGTCAGGGTGCGGTTGAACATCCGTGCCAGTGGACGTTCGCGGGTCCGGCCCAGCACCAGGGTCGACACGCCGTTGTGTGCGGCATGGTCGAGCAGGGCATCGGCGATGCTCGATCCGTGCAGCAGTTCGGCGTCGCCGCCCAGCCGCCGTGCCAGCGCGAAGGCCGCATCGATCTCGCGCCGGGTCGCCTCGTCCTGGCGCCGGCCCTGCACGGTCACTACCGTCCACGGTGCGTCGCGGCGCTCTGCGATGCGCCGCGCCACGCGCACCAGGTATTCGCTCTGGCCGCCCCCGTCGATGGCCACCAGAACGCCGCGACGCAGGGGCAGATTGCCTTCGCCACGCGCGGCGCGGGTTTCGCGCAGGCTGCTGTCGACGCGGTCGGCGGCTTCCTGCATCGCCAGTTCGCGCAGCGCGGTCAGGTTGGCTGGTGAGAAGAACGCCTGCAGTGCCTGCGCGGCCTGTTCGGGCACATAGACCTTGCCCTGCTGCAGGCGAGCGATCAGTTCGCGCGGCGGCAGATCGACCAGCACGATGTCGTGCAGGCGGTCGAGCACGCCGTCGGGCACGGTCTCGCTGACGCGCACGCCGGTGATCCGCATCACCACGTCGTTGAGGCTTTCCAGATGCTGGATGTTGACCGTGGTCCAGACGTCGATGCCGGCGTCCAGCAGCTCCATCACATCCTGCCAGCGCCGCTCATGGCGGCTGCCGGGCGCATTGCGATGGGCCAGTTCATCCACCAGCACCAACGCCGGATGCCGTGCCAGCACGGCATCCAGGTCCATCTCCTGCAGGGCATGGCCGTGATAGGCCACGTCCTTCAGCGGCAGCTGCGGCAGGCCCTCCAGCAGGGCCTGGGTATCGGTGCGTCCATGGGTTTCCACCAGGCCCACCACCAGGTCGACGCCGCGGCGCAGCTGTTCCTGCGCGCGGGTCAGCATGGTGTAGGTCTTGCCCACGCCCGGCGCCGCGCCGAGGAACACGGTCAGCTTGCCGCCGGCTTCGCGTTGCAGGCCTTCAACCAGGGCATCGGCCTGGCGGGTACGTGCATCAGTCATGGGGGCCGCTGTCATGGCCACCATTGTGCGCGCAGCGGGTACAGCCCGGCATCACGGCGTCTTGGCTGCATGGTCCAGCGCGAAGTTCAGCGTCACCACGTTCACCCGTGGCTGGCCGAACAGGCCCCACTGGCGCCCTTCGGTATGCGCCTGCACCAGTGCCTGCACGCGCTCCACTGGCAGGCCACGGGCACGCGCTACGCGCGCCACCTGCAGCTGTGCGGCGGCCGGCGACAACTGCGGATCGAGACCGCCGCCGGACTGGGTTACCAGATCGGCCGGAACCTGCGCTGGCGCGACACCTTCCCGTGCAGCCACCGCAGCGGTGCTGGCAGCGACGCGCTCGGCCAGCGTGGGGTTGCTGCGCGCCATGTTGGAACCGGCCGCAGCCATCGGGTCGTAGTTGGCCGCCGACGGACGCGCCTGGAAGTAGCCATCACCGGTGAACGGCTGCGCCAGCCACGCCGAGCCGCGCACCTGGCCGTTGCCGTCGCGCAGCAGGCTGCCCTCGGCCTGGGTCGGGTAGGCCAGGCCGGCGAAGCCGGTGGCGATGCCGGCGTAGACCGCGCCGGCCAGCAGCAGGGTGGCCAGGCCCAGGCCGATCGCCGGGCGCCAGCTTGCGCCATCCTGCAGGCTCGCCACGCGGGCCTCGGCTTTCTGTTCGCGGGGAAGGGAAGACGAAGTGGAAACAGTACGGTTCATGCGCCGAATACCAGGACAAGAAGGAGGTCGATCGCCTTGATCGCTGCGAACGGCAGCAGCACGCCGCCGAGGCCGTACACCAGCATGTTCCGGCGCAGCAGCGCGGTGGCGGTGGCCGGGCGGAAGCGCACGCCACGCAGGGCGAGCGGAATCAGGGCGGGAATCACCAGGGCGTTGAAGATCAGCGCTGCCAGCACCGCATTGCGCGGGCTCGACAGCTGCATCACGTTCAGTGCAGCCATGGCCGGAACCGCAGCGGCAAACAGCGCCGGCAGGATCGCGAAGTACTTGGAGACGTCGTTGGCCAGCGAGAAGGTGGTCAGCGCGCCACGGGTGATCAGCTGCTGCTTGCCCACCTCCACCACCGCCAGCAGCTTGGCCGGGTCCGAATCGAGGTCGACCATGTTGCCGGCCTCCTTCGCCGCCTGCGTGCCGGAGTTCATCGCCAGGCCGATGTCCGCCTGGGCCAGCGCGGGAGCGTCGTTGGTGCCGTCGCCGACCATCGCCACCAGCCGGCCGCCGGCCTGCTCCTGGCGGATGCGCGCCAGTTTGTCCTCCGGGCGGGCCTCGGCGATGTAGTCATCGACGCCGGCTTCGGCAGCGATGGCAGCGGCGGTCAGCGGGTTGTCGCCGGTGATCATCACCGTGCGGATGCCCATCGCGCGCAGCTGCGCGAACTTCTCGCGCATGCCGTGCTTGACCACGTCCGACAGCTCGATCACGCCCAGCACGTGGCGACCCTCGGCCACCACCAGCGGGGTGGCGCCATTGCGCGCCACCTGCTCGACGCGACCGGCCAGTTCCGCCGGCACGTTGCCGCCCAGCGCCTGTACGTGGGCGCGGATCGCATCGGCGGCACCCTTGCGGATCTGCCGGCCATGTTCCAGGTCCACGCCGGACATGCGGGTCTGTGCACTGAACGCCAGGTACTCGGCATGGTCCGGCTCGGCGGTGGCGCAACCCTGCTCGCGCGCCAGGCGTACGATCGACTTGCCTTCCGGGGTCGGGTCGGCCAGCGAGGACAGCAGCGCCGCTTCACGCAGCTGGCTGGCGTCGATGCCGGCCAACGGATGGAAGTGGCTGGCCTGGCGGTCGCCGTAGGTGATGGTGCCGGTCTTGTCCAGCAGCAGCACGTCGACGTCGCCGGCCACTTCCACCGCCTTGCCCGACTTGGCCAGCACGTTGGCAGCCAGCGCACGGTTCATGCCGGCGATGCCGATGGCCGGCAGCAGCCCGCCGATGGTGGTCGGGATCAGGCATACCAGCAGCGCGATCAGCAGCAGCGGATCGACCTGCACGCCTACCGCCGCACCGATCGCCGGCAGCGTCGCCACCACCACCAGGAAGGTCAGCGTCATCGCTGCGAGCAACAGGGTCAGCGCGATCTCGTTCGGCGTCTTCTGACGGTTGGCACCTTCCACCAGCGCGATCATCCGGTCCAGGAAGCTGTGCCCCGGCTCGGCGGTCACCCGCACGATGATCTGGTCGGACAGCACCTTGGTGCCGCCGATCACGCCGGAACGGTCGGTACCGGCCTCGCGCAGCACCGGGGCGGATTCGCCGGTCACCGCCGCCTCGTTGATGGTGGCCAGGCCCTGCACGATCTCGCCATCGGCCGGCACCAGCTCACCGGCACTGACGATCACATGGTCGCCCGGGCGCAGCTCGGCGGCAGGTACCTGGGTTTCCGCAGCCCCCGGCTGCGGCGCGGCCAGGCGGCGCGCCACCAGATCCTGGCGAGCGCGGCGCAGCGATGCGGCCTGGCCACGGCCACGCGCCTCGGCCACTGCTTCGGCGAAATTGCCGAACAACACGGTCACCAGCAGGATCGCGGTCACCGCCAGGCCGAAGCCCAGCGGCGCATTGCCGGTCAGTGTGACGATGGCGGCGACGATCGTGCCGGCCATCACCACCGCCATCACCGGGCTGCGCACCAGGTGCATCGGCGATAGCTTGCGTACTGCTTCGACCAGCGCACGGCGCAGGCCGGCGCCATCAAGCAGCGCAGGGCGCGGGGCAAGGGAACTACGGGTGGAACTTGCGTGGGTACTCATCGGGGTGTCCTTAGTGCAGTCCCAGGCTGAGGTGGTCGGCGATCGGGCCGAGTACCAGCGCCGGCATGAACTGCAGCACGGTCAGGATGACGATCACCGAGACCAGGGTCAGGGCGAAGGTCGGGGTTTCGATCTGCAGGCTGCCGGCAGACTCCGGCGCCTGGCGCTTGGCGGCCAGCTGCGCGGCCACCACCAGCGGGATGATCAGCAGCGGGAAGCGGCCCAGCAGCAGCACCAGCGAGCAGCTCAGGTTCCACCACAGCGTGGCGTCGCCCAGCCCCTCGAAGCCCGAGCCGTTGTTGGCGTAGGCCGAGACGTACTCGTAGAACACCTGGCTGATGCCATGGAAGCCAAGGTTGGGGGTAGCGGCCAGCCCGGGCACGGCCAGGGTGATCGCGGTGAACACCAGCAGGGTGATCGGCTGCAGCAGCACCAGCAGGGCCAGCAGGCGTACCTGTGGCGTCTCCAGCTTGCGGCCGAACAGTTCCGGCGTACGTCCAGTCATCAACCCGGCCAGGAACACGCCCAGCAGCAGGTACACGATGAACTGCTGCAGGCCACAGCCGATGCCGCCCCAGATCGCGCTGACCAGCATGTTGACCATCGCGATGCCGCCACTCAGCGGCGCCAGCGAGTCATGCATGCCGTTGACCGAACCGTTGGAGACCTGGGTGGTCACCGCCGCCCACAGCGCCGTGCCGTCGGCGCCGAAGCGCACCTCCTTGCCTTCCATCAGCAGCGGCGTGGCGGCGCTGGCACTGTGCCCTTCGCTCCACATCATCGCGCCGGTGGACAGCAGCGACATGCCCAGCATGCAGCTGAACACCAGGGCGCCGAACCGGCGCCGGCCGGTGAACGCACCGATCATGAAGATCACCGCCATCGGCACCAGCAGGATGCCGACGATCTCCAGCGCGTTCGACAGCGGGGTCGGGTTTTCCAGCGGGAAGCTGCTGTTCGGGCCGTACCAGCCGCCACCGTTGGCGCCCAGCTGCTTGGCCGCAACCATCGCCGCCACCGGGCCGAGCGGCAGCTTCTGTCCGGCCATGCCGGCGCTGGCATCGATCGGCGTGGCCTGCGGGCCACCGGCCATCGTCGACGGCACGCCCTGGCTGGTCAGCAGCAGGGTCCACACCAGGCACAGCGGCAACAGGAAGCGCACGCACAGGCGCACCACGTCCACGTAGTAGTTGCCCACCGCCACCTGGCGGTCATCGCCGGTGCTGGTGGCCGCCGCAGCCTGCGGCGCACGCGAGAACAACGCGCGCAGCGTGGCCACCGCCAGCGCCAGGCCCATCATCGGTGTCACCACCTGCAGGCCGGTGATGCCGGTCATCTGCGAGAGGTAGGACAGCTGCGCCTGGCCCGAATAGTGCTGCTGGTTGGTGTTGGTCAGGAACGAGATCATCGTGTGCAGCGCGGTGTCCCAGCGCATGTTCGGGATCTGGTCCGGGTTCAACGGCAACCAGGCCTGGGTCATGAACACCGCCTGGGTCAGTACGGCGACCACCACGTTGCTCAGCACGAAGGCCAGCACGTAGCCGCGCCAGGACATCGCGCGCGAGGGATCGACGCCGAACACCTTGTACAGCGGCTTCTCGATCCAGTTGAACAGCACGTCGGCCCTCATCGGCGTGCCGCGCATCACCCGCGCCAGGTACAGGCCCAGCGGCCACGCCAGCAACAGGCTGGCGGCAATAATCACAAGCATCTCGGTCATGGCAGGCTCCGCTCAGAACGACTCGGGCCGCAGCACGACATAAAGGAGATAGGCGGCGGCGACCAGCACCAGCACGCCACACAACAACGACAGCCAGGGGGACATTGCAATAGCGTCCTGGTGGAACCCCTCCACCTCAGGCCGTCATCGTCGTCCTGCCGCCCATAAACGCACTACGCGCCGGACCGTGCCGACGCGTAAAGAGTGCATAAATTCCGTGGGCCAAGCCATAACCAGGCGCCGCCTACTGTAGAACCGGGCCCATGCTGGGCTGCTCTTTCCCAAGGTCACGCGGAGCCGAGCATGGGCTCGACTCTACAAGCGAATCACGGTGCCTGGCTTGCTGGCGCCACGCCCTTCAGCTCGCGATAACGCTGCAGGGTGCTTTCAATTTCCGCCTTCAGCGCCTGCTGCTGCTGCAGGAACCCGGCCTGCAGGCGCTGCTGCGCCTGCAACTGCACGTGCCGCTGACGGATCGCCTCGGCCTGCTTGTCGGCGACCTTGCCACCGGCCAGTTCTCGGTCACCGGCGGCCGACAGCAGCGCCACCAGTGATTCGCGCAGGCTGGTGACGTTGTACTCGGCGGTCTTGAGGTTGTTGTCCAGCACTTCCTGGCGCTCGGCGAACACCCGGCGCAGGTCCTCCTCGCTGCCATAGGTGGACAGCATCGCCTGCTCGGTACGCTGGCGGGTCTGCTCAGCCATCAGGTCCAGCTGCTGCTGCTGCGCCGCCGTGCTGGCCGCGGCACGCTCCTCGTCGGTCAACGCGCGCTGGACCTGCGCATTGCGCAGGCCGCTCTTCGCGTTGAACTCCTCGCGGGCGTGATTGACCGCATCGGCTGGCAGCGAATCGCTGCAGATCCGCTCCTTGCCCTCGTTCCAGCAGTACAGCTTCTTTTCCACCTTGCCGCCGTCGCGCGACTGCGCCGGCACGGTGGACGGCACGGCCAGCAGCAGGCCGGCAAAGAGAACGGCAGGAACTCGGGACATGACCTTTCCCCTGGGTCGGTCAGCGGATCGAACGGACGCCGTACTGGGCCCGGTAGGCTTCCAGCGGCTGGCGGTAACCCACAAGTTCCGGGTTGCCGGAGGCGAAATCAAGCAGATCGGCCAGCGACGCCACGGCGATCACCGGAATCCCGGCCTCTTCGGCCACCGACTGCGCCGCCGAGCGGCGGTCGGTTTCCGAGGCGATCTCCTGGCGGTCCAGGGCTACCACGATGCCGGCTGGGGTGCCGCCGGCAGCGCGGATGATGCCCAGCGCTTCGCGGATCGCGGTACCGGCGGTGATCACGTCGTCGACGATCAGCACGCGCTTGCCATTCATGTCAGCGCCGATCAGCTGGCCACCTTCGCCGTGGTCCTTGGCTTCCTTGCGGTTGAATGACAGCGGCAGGTCGCGGCCGCGCTGGGCCAGCTCGCAGGCCATCGCGGTGGCCAGCGGGATGCCCTTGTAGGCCGGGCCGAACACCACGTCGTACTTGATCCCGCTGGCATCGATGGCATCGGCATAGCAGGCGCCGAGCTGGGACAGCAGCGAACCGGAGTCGAAACGGCCGGCGTTGAAGAAATAGGGGCTCAGCCGGCCGGACTTGAGGGTGAACTGGCCGAAGCGCAGGGCGTCGGCGGTCAGGGCCAGCTGCAGGAAACGGTGGCGGTGGTCGCTCATCAAAACTCGATTCATCTTCATTTGGAGCACAAATCCTAATCCAGCTGGGCGTTTCGCGCTCGTCCGGCCCCGCGTGAAGCCTGTCGCGGCGTTGCCTGGCGGACTGCGCAGCCCCACGGGCAACCGGTATGCTTGCCCGGTTTCCCGCCGCAGGTCCCCGCATGCGCATCATCAGTTTCAACGCCAATGGCATCCGTTCCGCCGCGACCAAGGGCTTCCTGGACTGGTTCCGGGCCCAGGACGCCGACGTCCTGTGCATCCAGGAAACCAAGGCCCAGGAAGACCAGCTGACCGACCCGATGTTCCGTCCGGATGGCCATCACTGCTTCTACCGCGACGCCATCACCAAGAAGGGCTACAGCGGCGTGGCGATCTACAGCAGGCGCGAGCCGGACCAGGTCATCACCTCGCTGGGCTGGGCCCCGTTCGACGACGAAGGCCGCTACATCGAGGCGCGCTACGGCAATCTCAGCGTGGTCTCCTTCTATATTCCCTCCGGCAGCTCGGGTGACCTGCGCCAGGGCTTCAAGTTCGAAGTGATGGAATGGCTGCGCCCGATCCTGGAGGAGTGGGCGCGCAGCGGCCGCGACTACGTGCTGTGCGGCGACTGGAACATCGTGCGTTCGGCGCTGGACATCAAGAACTGGAAGTCCAACCAGAAGAATTCCGGCTGCCTGCCGGAGGAACGCGACTGGCTCAACGCCCTCTGCGCCGACCACGGCCAGGCCACCGATGTCGCCGCCGGCCGCGGTTGGGCCGATGCCTACCGCCTGCTCAATCCCACCGGCGAGGACTACACCTGGTGGAGCAACCGCGGCGCCGCCCGCGCCAACAACGTCGGTTGGCGCATCGACTACCAGTTCATCACGCCGGGCCTGCGCGACAAACTGCGTAGCTGTTCGATCTACCGCGACGAGCGCTTCTCCGACCACGCCCCGTTCACCGTGGACTACGACCTGTGACCGAGGCCGCCACACCGGTCAGCTACAAGGGCTGGGCAGGCATCAAGCGCGCCTTCGGTACCCCGTCGGCGCTGACCATGGCCATGCTTGGCTTCGGCAGTGGCCTGCCGTTCCTGCTGATCGCTTCGCAGACGCTGTCCACGCGCCTGCGCGACGTCGGCCTGGACCTGGGCAGCATCGGCCTGATCAGCCTGGCCAGCTTCTTCTACCTGCTCAAGTTCCTGTGGGCGCCGCTGCTGGACCGCTATGCATTTCCGCTGCTGGGCGCGCTCGGCCGCCGCCGTTCGTGGCTGCTGGTATCGCAGGTGCTGGTGCTGGTCGGCCTGGTCGCACTGGCCTTCGTGCGGCCGGAAGAGGGCGTCTGGCCACTGGTGATGTGGGTGCTGGTGGCGTCGTTCGCTGGCGCCACCCAGGACTCGGCGGTCGATGCCTACCGTATCGAGATCGCTCCGCAGACCGCGCAGGCCGCGCTGGCGGCCACCTATACGCTGGGCTACCGGATCGGCCTGATCCTGGCCGGCGCCGGCGCGCTGTACCTGGCGCAGTTCGAAGGCTGGATCGTCGCCTACCTGGCGATGGCCGCGCTGATGCTGCTGCCGATCGTCACTACCCTGCTGTGCGCCGAGCCGGAGCGCCCGGCCACGGCGGTGCAGCGTCGCATCGATATCGCCGAAGCCTTCGTCCAGCCCATCTCCAGCTTCTTCAGCCGTAATGGCGTGGCGTTGGCATTGGTGCTGCTGGCCTTCGTCGGCCTGTTCAAGTTCCCCGATCAGGTGATCGGCGTGATGGCCGGGCCGTTCTATCTCGATTCGGGGTTCGACAAGGCCGACATCGCCACCGTGTCCAAGCTGTTCGGCGTATGGATGGGGATCGGCGGTGCGTTCCTGGGGGGTATTGCGGTGGCCGCATTCGGCTTCCGGCGCATGCTGCTGGTGGCCGCACTGGGCGTGGCGATGTCCAACCTCGCCTTCCTGCTGATGGCGCACAACCCAGGCAAGCTGTGGGCGTTCTATGCCGCGCTCAGTGCCGACAACCTGTTCCAGGGGTTCGCCGGCACCGTGCTGGTGGCCTTCATGTCGTCGCTGACCGACCGCAACTTCACCGCCACGCAGTACGCATTGCTGGTATCGCTGGCCAACCTGCCGGGCAAGTTCATCGGCGGTGTCTCCGGATACATCGTTGAGGCGACGTCCTACAGCACGTTCTTCATCCTCAGCTCGGTCACTGTGGTGCCGACCCTGCTGCTGCTGGCCTGGCTGTGGCCGCGGATCGCCGACCGCGGGCCGCCACCGGTCGCCTGATTGCCTGCCCGCCCGGACTGCGGGATCATCGCCCCCGACGCGCCGAGGGGGCGGTGCCTTGCGAACGGGGAAGTGAGCATGGCCGACGTTGTGCTGCGGGACCTGGACCCGCTGCTGCTGGAACGTATCAGACGTGTCGCGGTCGCCCGCGGCTGGACCCATGAACAGACCTGCGCCGCCTTGTTGGAGCAGGGCCTGTTCAGCAGTGAACTGGAGGTCCGCTCCGGTTTCGGCGATCCCGAAGTGGACGCCCTCTCCGATGCGATCGCCGCCTTGCAGGCCTTGCCCGCAGGGCAGGGCTTCGATTAGCGGCTTTGTAGAGGTAGAGCCGAGCCCACGCTCGGCTGCCCGGTGAATCCACGCCCTGCGTGGATGGCGCCACCTCACGCCAGGTGGATTGCCCCCAGGATCCGCGGCCCCGTCGCCCCGGTCACGCTCGGCAGGTTGCCGGCCAGCCCGTCCATCGTCCGCTGCGCCAGCCAGGCAAAGCCCATCGCCTCCACGTACTCCGGGTCCAGCCCGTGCACCGCGCTGGACTCCACCTGCACCTCCGGCAGCCGCGCCGCCAGGCGCTTCATCAGTTGCCGGTTGCGTACGCCGCCGCCACAGACCAGCAGGCGCCGGGTCTGGGGCTGCTGCGCCAGCAGCGCATCGGCCACGGTTGCCACGGTCAGCTCCAGCAGCGTGGCCTGCACATCGGCGGCGGCGTACTGGCCTTCCCCCATGTGCGCCTCGGCCCAGGCCAGGTGGAACTGCTCGCGCCCGGTGCTCTTCGGCGGCGGCAGCGCGAACCACGGGTCCGAACGCCAGCCGGCCAGCAGGCCCTCGTCCACCGCGCCACTGGCGGCATACGCGCCATCGGCATCGAAGGTACGGCCGGTGTGGCGCTGGCACCAGGCATCCATCAGCGCGTTGGCCGGGCCGGTATCGAAGCCGCGCACCGCGCCTTCGCGCGGGATCAGGGTCAGGTTGGCGATACCGCCCAGGTTGAGCACGGCACGGTCCTCGTCGGCGGCGCCCAGCATGCCCAGGTGGAAGGCCGGCATCAGCGGCGCGCCATGTCCCCCGGCCGCCACGTCGCGGCGACGGAAGTCGGACACCGTGGTGATTCCGGTCAGCTCGGCGATGCGGTTGCCGTCGCCCAGCTGCACGGTGAACGCCGGATCGGCCAGCGGGCGGTGGCGCACGGTCTGGCCGTGCGAGCCGATCGCGCGCACCTGGCTGCGATCCACGCCGGCTTCGGCCAGCAGCTGGTTGGCAGCCTCGGCGAAGTTGATCGCAATCCGCGCGTCCAGTTCGCCCAGCTCCTCCAGCGAATCCAACGGGCCACCTTCGCCCAGCGCCACCAGCCGCGCGCGCAGCACCGGTTCCCAGCGGGCGGTCAGGCCGTGCACGAAGCGGCAGCCACCGCCCGCGGGAAACTGCACCAGCGCAGCGTCGATGCCGTCGGCGCTGGTGCCCGACATCAGGCCAAGGTACAGGGGGGCGTCAGCGTCGGCAGTGGTGTTCATGGCGGGCATAAAAAAGGACGCGGCAAGCTTGGGCTGCCGCGTCCTTGTTCGTCAACGCAGCGCGCTCAGCCGCGCTTGCGGCCGGTCGACTGCTTGTCCTTGGCGCTGGCCACCTCGGCGGCGGCCTCGTCGCGGCTGGTCGGTGCCGGGCTGGCATCGGCGTAGATCAGCTTCTCCATGCCCTGGATGCGGGCCATCGCCGGCGCGGTCTGCGCGCGGAAGGCGACCAGCTCGGCGCCCTTCAGCGGCTCCGGCGGCGGCATGGTCACGGTCAGCGGGTTGCGGTGCTCGCCGTTGACGCGGAATTCGTAGTGCAGGTGCGGGCCGGTGGCCAGGCCGGTCGAGCCGACGTAGCCGATCACCGTGCCCTGGGCCACGCGCTGGCCGGTCTTGATGTTCGCAAAGCGCGACATGTGGCCGTACAGGGTGGTGTGGCCGCGACCGTGGTCGAGGATCACCACATTGCCGTAGCCGCGCTGCACGCCGGCGAACTGCACGCGGGCGTCGCCGGCGGCCATGATCGGGGTGCCGGTGCGCGCGGCGTAGTCCACGCCCTTGTGCATGCGCATCTTGCCCAGCACCGGGTGCTTGCGTGCGCCGAAGGTCGAGCTCAGCCGCGCGAACGGGATCGGCATGCGGATGAAGCTCTTCTTCAACGAACGGCCGTTGATGTCGTAGTACTCGGACTTGCCGTTGCGGTCGAAGCGGAAGCCGGAATAGGTCTTGCCCCCGGTGGTGAAGGTCGCCGCCAGGATCTTGCTGGTGTCCACCTTCTCGCCTTCGCGCCAGGTCTCGTCCATCACCACGCTGAAGCGGTCGCCCGGCTGCAGGTCCTTGGAGAAGTCGATGTCGTACTTGAAGATGTCGTCGGTCATCGTCGCGATCGCCGACGGCGACAGCCCGGCCCGGCGGGCCGCGGCATACAGCGAACTGGTGATCTCGCCGCTGGTGACCACGGTACGCGTGGAGGTCTCGCGCCGCGTCACCTGCTCCTTGATGTCATCGCCGGTCAGGCTCAGTTCCACCCGGTTGTCGGCGTCGCGATCGAAGCGGATGCTGCGCAGGTCGCCGGACAGCGGCATGTCGAAGGCGATCTCAGCGCCCGGGCGCAGCTTGGTCAGCGCCTCGCGCGCACCGGGGTGCTCCAGCACCCGGTGCAGGGTGCTGGCCGGAATGCCGGCCTTGTCGAACAGGTCGCTCAGCGTCTGGCCGCGCTGGATGCGCAGCACCTGCCAGCTGTCGCCCGGCACCTGCTGCTGGCGGGCCATGGTCAACGGCGGCAGCGGCAGCGCCAGGCTGGTGTGGCTGTCCGCGTAAGGCGCATCAATGGTGTGCGAGAAACCGGGGACGATCGTCGCCACCAGGGCGCCGATGGTCGCAAACAGGCTGGCGTGCATCCAATGGCGGCGGGTCCAGCGCTCATTGAAGGCGGCGGGAAGGTGTTGCCTGAGCTTCCGATGCAGGGCGTTGTCGTGCAGGACGTGAAGGCGTTCCTGGAAGCGCTGCTTGCGTGCGCGCCCTTGTTCGGAATTGTGCATCGGC
>NZ_JAVSKK010000002.1:157500-160000 GCF_032025605.1 Stenotrophomonas maltophilia group sp. msm4
AGGTTGGCTTAGAAGCAGCCACCCTTTAAAGAAAGCGTAATAGCTCACTGGTCGAGTCGGTCTGCGGGGAAGATTTAACGGGGCTAAGCACAGAACCGAAGCTTGGGGTGCATACTTTGTATGCGCGGTAGAGGAGCGTTCCGTAAGCCGTTGAAGGTGGATTGAGAAGTCTGCTGGAGGTATCGGAAGTGCGAATGCTGACATGAGTAACGATAATGCGGGTGAAAAACCCGCACGCCGAAAGCCCAAGGTTTCCTTGCGCAACGTTAATCGGCGCAGGGTGAGTCGGCCCCTAAGGCGAGGACGAAAGTCGTAGTCGATGGGAAGCAGGTTAATATTCCTGCACCTCGCGTAAGTGCGATGGAGGGACGGAGAAGGTTAGGTGTACCAGGCGTTGGTTGTCCTGGGGAAAGGCGGTAGGTTTGGATCTTTGGCAAATCCGGGATCCTCTAAGACCGAGCACCGAGACGAGCCTTTATGGCAAAGTCACTGATACCACGCTTCCAGGAAAAGCTCCTAAGCTTCAGCTTACGCAGACCGTACCGTAAACCGACACAGGTGGGTAGGATGAGAATTCTCAGGCGCTTGAGAGAACTCGGGTGAAGGAACTAGGCAACATGGCACCGTAACTTCGGGAGAAGGTGCACCCTTTTTGGTGGCTCGTGCGAGCTATAGCTGAAGAGGGTCGCAGTAACCAGGCCGCTGCGACTGTTTATCAAAAACACAGCACTCTGCAAACACGAAAGTGGACGTATAGGGTGTGACGCCTGCCCGGTGCTGGAAGGTTAATTGATGGGGTCAGCCGCAAGGCGAAGCTCTTGATCGAAGCCCCAGTAAACGGCGGCCGTAACTATAACGGTCCTAAGGTAGCGAAATTCCTTGTCGGGTAAGTTCCGACCTGCACGAATGGCGTAACGACAGCGGCGCTGTCTCCACCCGAGACTCAGTGAAATTGAAATCGCTGTGAAGATGCAGCGTTCCCGTGGCAAGACGGAAAGACCCCGTGAACCTTTACTATAGCTTTACACTGAACGTTGAGTTCGTCTGTGTAGGATAGGTGGGAGGCTATGAAACCATGGCGCTAGCTGTGGCGGAGCCATCCTTGAAATACCACCCTGTCGTGCTTGACGTTCTAACCTGGGCCCATTATCTGGGTCGGGGACCGTGTATGGTGGGTAGTTTGACTGGGGCGGTCTCCTCCTAAAGAGTAACGGAGGAGCTCGAAGGTACGCTCAGCGCGGTCGGACATCGCGCACTGTGTGCAAAGGCATAAGCGTGCTTGACTGCAAGATCGACGGATCAAGCAGGTAGGAAACTAGGACTTAGTGATCCGGTGGTTCTGTATGGAAGGGCCATCGCTCAACGGATAAAAGGTACTCCGGGGATAACAGGCTGATACCGCCCAAGAGTTCATATCGACGGCGGTGTTTGGCACCTCGATGTCGGCTCATCACATCCTGGGGCTGTAGTCGGTCCCAAGGGTATGGCTGTTCGCCATTTAAAGTGGTACGCGAGCTGGGTTCAGAACGTCGTGAGACAGTTCGGTCCCTATCTGCCATGGGCGTTGGAGATTTGAGAGGGGCTGCTCCTAGTACGAGAGGACCGGAGTGGACGAACCTCTGGTGTTCCGGTTGTCACGCCAGTGGCATTGCCGGGTAGCTATGTTCGGAAGCGATAACCGCTGAAAGCATCTAAGCGGGAAGCGCGCCTCAAGATGAGATCTCCCGAAGACAAGCCCCTGAAGGAACCATGTAGACTACGTGGTTGATAGGTCAGGTGTGTAAGTACAGCAATGTATTGAGCTAACTGATACTAATGATCCGTGCGGCTTGACCATATAACCTCAAGTTGCCTTGGCTTTACGACAACGTCGTAAGAGCATCCAGGTGCACGCTACGTCACAAGAACTATGCGAGGCTGGCGCCTTGTCCCCCAGGGACGAGTGCGACGCTCCAAAAGCCTCCCTGGTGAAATTAGCGCTGTGGAACCACCCGATCCCATCCCGAACTCGGAAGTGAAACGCAGCTGCGCCGATGGTAGTGTGGCTCAAGCCATGCGAGAGTAGGTCATCGCCAGGGTTTATACCCAAAACCCCGCTGCCGACGCAGCGGGGTTTTCCTTTTTTTGCAGGCACCCGGTTTTACTTGGACTTGCAGCAACAACTTCACGAAGAGCTTCAAGTTCCTCAAACAAGTTGTTGACAAAGCTGAAAGGCCTGCCATAATAGGCGGCTCGCAACGACGAAAGACCCTCGGGTCCAACGACGAAGCAGCATCGGCAACAACGTCCACTTCGGTGAGACGGCCTTGAAAAAAGGTGTTGACGAAGCAGAAAAGCCGGCTATAATGGGCGGCTCGCTACGAAGGAAGCTTCGCAGCATACGGGAACGGCGCTGAGGCCACTTCCCCGGATCTTTGAAAGTATGCGCAGGTATCTTGTGAAGGCGCCTGCAGGAAGGATGATTGTCCATCTTGCAGACGTTTGATCAAGCAACTATTAA